>CALXFC010000107.1 GCA_944387485.1 uncultured Clostridia bacterium | reverse complement strand
ACATCATTTGTATATGTACTCATTGTTTCACCATGTGGATGGCTATCAAAATATCTTATTGGTAATGTTTGCATATGCTCAAACATTTCTTTTCTTATATTGTGTAATATTCCTTGAGATATATTAATCATTAATCTATTATATAAATATGTGCTAATAACACCAATTAAATATAAAACTCCCATAGCAATTACTGCGTTAAGTAAAGAAGAGTAATCTGGATTTTCACTTCCCATAAGTGGCACAATAAAGTCATCTATTAATGTTTTCAAGAATTGAACACCTAAAACACTTGCAATAGCACTTATTATAATACTAATACATACAATTACAAACTGTACTTTATATGTTCCTGTTACATATTTAAGTAATCTTTTTATTGTTTTCCAAGTATTTTTATTTTTGTTGTTCTTCTTGTTTTTCTTCTCCATCATCTTCCTCTCCTTTCTTTTGAGACTCATATACATCCCTATATATTTCATTTGTTTTTAATAATTCTTCTGATGTTCCTATTCCATTTATTTTTCCATCATCTAAAACTATAATTCTATCAGCATCTTCTACTGATGTAATTCTTTGTGCTATTATTATTTTTGTTGTATTTGGTATTTCTTCTCTAAATGCTTTTCTAATTAAAGCATCTGTTTTTGTATCTACAGCAGATGTTGAATCATCTAATATTAATATTTTTGGTTTTTTAAGTAATGCTCTTGCAATACAAAGTCTTTGTTTCTGTCCTCCTGATACATTTGTTCCCCCTTGGTCTAACACTGTATCATATTTATCTGGAAATTCTTGTATAAATCCATCTGCTTGTGCTAATTTACATACTCTTACTAATTCTTCATCAGATGCATTTTTATTACCCCATCTTAAGTTTTCTTTTATTGTTCCTGAAAATAATACATTTTTTTGAAGAACTACTGCAACTTCATTTCTTAAAGTTTCTATATCATAATCTCTTACATCTACTCCTCCAACTTTAATAGAACCTTCAGTTACATCATAAAGTCTTGGTATTAAGTTTACTATTGTTGACTTAGAACTTCCTGTTGCTCCTATTATTCCTATTGTTTCCCCAGATTTAATATCTATATTAATATCCTCTAAAGGTAATTCATCTTCTGCTTTTGCGTCATCATATTGGAATGATACATGGTCAAATGTAATACTTCCATCTTTTACTTCTTTTACTGGATTTTCTTTATTTTTTATTGTACTTTCTTCATCTAATACTTCTTCAATTCTTTCTGCTGAAGACTCAGCAATAATTATCATAACAAATACAAATGAAATCATCATCAAGCTAGATAGTATTTGCCAAGCATATGTAATTATGCTTGAAAGTTCACCTGTTTGCATTGAACCTCCTACTATTAACTTAGCACCAAGCCATGATAATAGTAATATACAAGTATAAATTGCAAGTTGCATTGCAGGAGAGTTAAATGCTACTATCTTTTCTGCTGTTTTAAACAAGCTATATACTTCATCATTTACTTTTCCAAATTTTTCTTGTTCATGTTCTTCTCTGTTATATGCTTTTACTACTCTAATTGAATTTAAGTTTTCTCCAACAACTCTATTTAAACTATCATATTTTTTAAATACTTTTTCAAAATATGGGTGTGCTTTTATCGCAATAAAGAATAATACTACTGCTAAGATTGGCATTGTTACAACAAATATCCATGCTAATTTACTGCTTACACTAAATGCCATAACTAGTGCAAATATAAGCATTATAGGTGCTCTAACTAAAATTCTAATAATCATTTGGAATGCCATTTGTACGTTTGTTACATCTGTCGTAAGTCTTGTTACTAAACTTGATGTTGAAAATTTATCTATATTTGTAAAGGAATAATTTTGTATGTTATAAAACATTCCTTGTCTTAAATTTTTTGCAAAACCTGCTGATGCTTTTGCTGCATATCTTCCTGATAGCATACCAAATGTTAATGATAAAAAGGCTGAAACAACTAGAATAGCTCCTATTTTAAATATATAATTTAAATCACTATTTTGAATACCAACATCTATTATTCTTGCCATTAAATATGGAATTAAAACTTCCATGATAACTTCAAAAACAACAAAAATAGGTGTTAGAATTGAATCTTTTTTATACTGTTTTATATATTTTACTAGTTTCTTTATCATTTTCCTATCCTCTCCTTTTCTCTAAATTTGCAGACATTTTTTTAGTTAATTCTACATATTTTTCCATTTCTTCTTTAGTTAATCCTTCCATTGCTTGCTCTTCTACTTTTCTTATGTTTTTCTTAACTTCTTTTCTTATTTCTAATGCTTTATCAGTTAATACTATTCTTTTTAACCTTGCATCATTTCCTACAGTCTCTCTTTTTATCAAACCTTTTTTCTCCATAATTTGAAGTATTCCTGTAATACTTGCTCTTCTTATATCAAAATTTTTTTCAATATCTTTTGCAAAAACATCTTTTTTCTTATAATTATCATAGATAAATCCAATCATAGCAGATTGTACTAGGGT
>CALXFC010000106.1 GCA_944387485.1 uncultured Clostridia bacterium | reverse complement strand
ATTAATTTTGTAAATACTCCACCATATGTTTCAATACCAAGTGATAATGGTGTTACATCTAATAATACTAAGTCCTTAACATCACCTGATAAAACACCACCTTGAATAGCTGCACCAATTGCAACACATTCATCAGGGTTGATTCCTTTATCAGCTTCTTTTCCTGTTATCTTTTTAACTTCTTCTTGAACTAATGGAACCCTTGTAGAACCACCAACTAATAATACTTTATGAATATCATTTGCAGTTAAACCTGCATCTTTTAATGCTTGATTTACAGGTCCTGATGTTGATTTTACTAAATCTCCTATTAATTCTTCAAATTTAGCTCTTGTTAAAGTTACGTCTAAATGTTTTGGTCCTGTTGCGTCTGCTGTAATAAATGGTAAGTTGATTTGTGTTTGTTGAACACCTGATAATTCTATTTTTGCTTTTTCAGCTGCTTCTTTTAATCTTTGCATTGCCATTTTATCTGTTCTTAAATCAATTCCATTTGTTTTCTTAAATTCATCAGCTAAGTAATTAATTATAGCTTCATCAAAATCATCTCCACCTAGATGTGTGTTACCATTTGTTGCTAAAACTTCAAATACACCATCACCAATATCTAGGATAGATACATCAAATGTTCCTCCACCTAAATCATATATCATGATTTTTTGGTCTTGTTCTTTGTCCATACCATAAGCTAAAGCTGCTGCTGTTGGTTCGTTTATAATTCTTAATACTTCTAGTCCTGCAATTTTTCCAGCATCTTTTGTTGCTTGTCTTTGGCTATCACTGAAGTAAGCTGGTACTGTAATTACTGCTTGTGTTACTTTTTGTCCTAAATAATTTTCAGCATCTGCTTTTAACTTTTGTAATATCATTGCTGAAATTTCTTGTGGAGAGAATTTATCTCCTTCTATATCTACTTTTTCATTTGTTCCCATTTTTCTTTTAATTGATATAACAGTATTTTCTGGATTTGTTACTGCTTGACGTTTTGCTATTTGTCCAACTAGTCTTTCACCATTTTTAGAAAATGCAACTACTGAAGGTGTTGTTCTATTTCCTTCTGCATTTGGTATAACGACTGGTTCTCCTCCTTCCATAACTGCTACACATGAATTTGTTGTTCCTAAGTCAATTCCTATAATTTTTCCCATTTTTATTCATCCTTTCTTTGCTGTTTCTTTCCTGTTTTATTTTTTCCTACCTTTATTCTTTTTTCTGTTTTTTCTGTTTTTGGGGACGGAGGAAAAAAAACAGCTTTTAATTTTTTACTTTTATCCCCATTTATATATTAAAATTTAATAACATTATTTTATTTTGGGATGAGGCTGTTTTTTTCCTCCGTCCCAAAAAACAGTTTAGTTTGCTACTGCCACCATTGAGTGTCTTATTACTTTGCTTCCTATTTTATAGCCTTTTCTATATACTTCAACAATTTCTTTTTCTCCTTTTGTTTCATCTTGTACGCTTCTTACTGCTTCATGTAATTCTGGATCAAAAGTTTCTCCTAAAGCTTCTATTTCTTCTATTCCTTTTGATTTTAATACATCATTAAATTGTTTTAGTACTAATTCTATTCCTTGTTTATATGCTTCATCTTGTGTTTCTACTTTTACTGCATTTTCAAGATTATCTAGAACTGGAAGTATAACTTCTACTACATCTGATAATATTGAATTATATAAACTTTCTCTTTCTTTTTTACTTCTTTTCTTGAAGTTTTCAAATTCTGCAAGTATTCTTTTGAAATGATCATCTAATGCATCATAATCTTCTTTAGGTACCATTTCTTTTTCTTTTTTATTTTCTTTTGCATCTACCTTTTCTTGTTTTTGCTCTTCCTTTTTTTCTACTTTTTCATTTTCCTTATTTTCATTTTTTGTTTCTTCTTCTTTCATCTTATCCCTTCTTTCTTTATTTTTTATCATTTTCATTTAATTTTTTACTAATATATTTCATTACTGAAATTACTTTTGAATAATCCATTCTTTTTGGTCCTATGATTCCTATCGTTCCTAAGTCTTTTCCATTTACTTTATGTTTAAATGTTACTACACTAAAATCTTTTAATTGTTCTTGTTCGTTTTCATCACCTATATAAACTTTTATGTCTTCTGCAAAACCTGTATTCAACATGTCTGCTACTAAATCTTTTGTGTCTAGAATATTTACAAAGTTTTTTGCTACCTCTAAGCTATTGAATTCTGGTAATTCAAAAGATTTATTTGCTCCTTCTAGATATACTGTATTATCTTCTTCTAAGACTTTCTTTATTTGCTCTATTATAGGTTTTACCACATTTACACTATATGTCATCTCATCATATAGGTAATCTTCTAATGGTCTATCTATTGTCTCTAGTGGCTGTCCTTTTAGTTTTTTATTGAACATATAATTTATTGTTTCTACTTGTTTTTGTGATATATCTTCATCAAATTTTATGATGGTTTCTTTTACCATTCCTGTATCTGTTAATATTACTGCCATCATCATTCTTGAACCAAGTAGTACAAATTTTATTTCTTCTATTAATTGTTTATTTGTTTTTGGTCCAATTGATACTGTAGTATAATGTGTTACTTCTGATATTGTATTTGCTGTTATTTTTGTTAAGTCTTCTATCTCATTTACCTTTGTTTCTAGTTTATCACTTATATATTTTATTTCTTCTAAGCTTATATCTTTATCATTTACTAGCTCATCTACATAGTACCTATATCCTTTTTCTGATGGTACTCTTCCACTAGATGTATGTGTTTTATCTAAGTAACCATTTTTCTCTAATTCTGCCATTTCATTTCTTATTGTTGCACTACTACAATTTAAGCCGTGATTTTTAGTTAAAGCATTTGAACTAACTGGTTCTGCTGTGTTTATATATTCTTCTACTATAGCTTGTAGTACCTTCTTTTTTCTATCATCTAACAATTTTTTCACCTCTTTTTTAATTGTTAGTTTTAGCACTCTTTTAGTTCGTTTGCT
>CALXFC010000105.1 GCA_944387485.1 uncultured Clostridia bacterium | reverse complement strand
ATTTGCGGGTATAATTTAGTGGTAGAATGCAATGCTTCCGACCTTGTCGCGAGGGTTCGATTCCCTCTACCCGCTCCATTTTTTGATACATATATTCTTTAGTTTTATTCATCCTTTTCATTATAGTTATCATTTTTATCTAATAAAATTTCCTTTCCATTTAAATAATTTAAAATTCCACTATCAGTTTTAAAATTAAATCTTAATATATAACTTTTTAGACATTGATATTTTTTACCAAACTTTTTATTAATATCATTTTTACCATATTTTCCGTCTCCAATTATTGGATAACCTAAAAAAGCTAGATGTGCTCTTATTTGATGAGTTCTTCCTGTTTCTATCTCTACATCTAAAAGTGATGTATTATCATCTCTTGTTTCTAACACCATATAAGTTGTAATAATTTTCCTATACCCTTTTTTAGGCTCTAAACTAATATATACTTTAGATTTTTTATTATCTTTAAATAAATAAGCTTCACACCTTTTATACTTTTCTTTTGGAATGCCATACACTAAAGCCAAATAATGTTTTTCTATTTCATGTTTTTTAAACTTATTTAAAAGTATTTCTAAAGCTTTTTCATTTTTTGTAAAAAGTACTAATCCTTGTGTATTTCTATCTATTCTATGGCATGGTAAGATGTTTTCATTATTAAATCGTTCTTGTAAAATTTTAGTTAAGCTATTTTCTCCTGTTACCTCTATATTATAAGGTTTATTTACTACTAAAATATTTTCATCTTCGTAAATAATATCTAATGAAACTTTAGAATTTAATACATCATCTGAAATATATACTAATACTTCATCTCCTTCTTTTATTGTTACATTAGAATTAATACGTTTACCATTTATTTTTATATCTTTCTTTTTTAGTGTTTTATAAAATAACCCTTCTGTTAACCCTGAAATATTAGAAAACAAAAATTTATTTAATTTTTTTCCATCATAATTTTTACTAACTACTAACTTTTTCATACAAATATTATAACTTGTATTAAAAGAAATTACAAGCTATTCACATTTTATTGTTTTTCTTAATAATATATCTTAGGTGATCTTATGGCTATTGTTCAAACAAATATTAATTATACTTATGAAACTATGATGTATAATCTTCATGAATTAAATAATATTTATTCTTTTTTACAAATACAAAATACAGGATATAGTGTTTTAGTGAAAAAAATTCCTGTTATAATACTTCGGTCATGGTTCTAAAAAAGTATTTTATTCCGCTTCTATTCATGCACAAGAATGGATTACTTCTGTTCTTCTTATGAAATTTATTGAAGATTATTGTTTAGCTTATGTTAATAATTCTTCTATTTATGGAGTAAGAATAAGAGATCTATTTAACCAGACCTCTATTTATATTATGCCTATGGTTAACCCTGATGGTGTTGATTTAGTAACTGGTTTTTATCCTACAAACAGTCAAATTTACCGTTCTTTTCAATCTATCGCACAGAACTTTCCAAGTATTCCTTTTCCTTCAGGTTGGAAGGCAAATTACAATGGTGTTGACTTGAATTTACAGTTTCCTGCAGGTTGGAATAATGCAAAAGAAATTAAATATGCCCAAGGTTTTAATAAGCCTGCTCCACGTGATTTTGTAGGCTTTGGTCCTTTAACAGAACCTGAAGCTCTTACTATTTATAACTTCACTCTTTCTTATAATTTTAGATTAGTTATTGCTTATCATACACAAGGGCAAGAAATTTACTGGCAATTTCAGAACTTTAATCCTCCAAATAGTGAATATATTGGTAATAAATTTGCTGAAGCTAGCGGATACTTATTAGCAGAAACTCCTTATAATTCTAGTTTTGCAGGATATAAAGATTGGTTTATACAGCAATTTAATAAACCTGGTTACACAATAGAAGCAGGTATTGGTGAAAACCCACTACCTATATCTCAATTTGATGAAATCTATAATGATAATATTGGTATTTTAATTTTAGGTGCTACAATTTAAAAGCTGTCCTTTATATAGAACAGCTTTTAATTATAACTTTTCCAACCCCAATTTTTTTATTTTAAATTCATCTATTCTAAATATTCTTTTAATCCATCAACAATTTTATATACCTTTGTCATTGGATTTCTTTCTGATGCTTGTCCATCTTGATTAAGATTCTCCATGTATTCACAATTTCTTATTGCATTATGTATTTTGCCATCTTTGGTAACCTTTTTAAAAATGTCAGTATCATTTTTATTATACTCTCCTAATCCATTCTTTTGAAATTCCTTGCTAAGTTCATCTAATATAGCGTCTTTAGAAATATATCTAGTTACTTTCTTTAAATGTGCTAACAACCAAAGTTCAAAATTTGGATTTGACCAACAAGCATTATAATCACAATTTTCTATTGCTTTGTTAAATTGTTCGTCATTATAGTCATCTTTATCAAATACTACCCAAACTTGTCCATATACTTTACTTGAATAATTGACATATTTCCCGAGTATATTTTACTAAATCTACCGTATTTCTTCCAGTTCCTTTAACTTCAATGTTAGGTATTAGGACATCTACCTTATTTCCATACTTCTCATTAATCTTTTTCTTTAATCCGTTAAAGTAATTAGGTTCTGTTTTCTTGCCTTCACATACAATTAAGTAATTGGTAGGTAGCCAGCCTTTTACTTCTTAATCTATCTTTCCTTGAAACAGTATTATTTCTCATGGTTTATCTCAAATTCTTCTAAAACTGGAATAGCACCATATCTTCCAGTTAAATAATCCTTGTTGTATGTTGCATCATTTCTAACTTTTTTACCAGATTTTTTGTCTTTTTCTTCATCAAGTATATAATCAGATAAAGCATATATTTCTGATACACCATCTTTATTTTTCTCAGTAAACCATATTTCATCTCTTCTAAATGTATCTTTATTTAAGTTTACTGTATCATGCGTAGAATATATTAATTGTCCATTACCTATATTTGTTTCACTATTATGGAATAGATTAATAATATATCTTGTTAATAATGGATGTAATTTTGC
>CALXFC010000104.1 GCA_944387485.1 uncultured Clostridia bacterium | reverse complement strand
CTGCTTATACAAATACGAATGAACTTTATAGCATCGGCTCATCACACCTATCACTTTTATAGAGTTTGAGGCATAATCTCTTTTGAAAATAAAAAACTACTCATAGTATTTAAACTACAAGTAGTTATTTATTTTCTTTATTCAATTAAGCCTCAAAATCGTTTTTAAGGCATTTTTATTTTAAAGTAAAGTAATTTATCATACATAAATCAATTTCTTTAAAACAATTTCTTCTGCTTGATTTTTTATTGCATTCATTGTACCAACCCAATATAAAGGATTAGTATTTTTCATATCTTCCGTTAAATCACTTTTTGATTTTAAATCTTCTATTATAAAATCAATTTCTTTTTGAGCCTGTTCTTGAATTTCTTTTAACTGTTTGTTTAATTCTTTATTCATAAATAATATAGTGTATTCTGCTTTTTTATGTTTCTTCAAATAATTTAATCTTAATAATCCATATTTATTTAATGTGATTTTTTCTTCTGGCTCTAAATATAAATTAGGCATATAATAATCTCCGACTAATGTATAACTTATTCCTGTCTTTTCATCTACAATTTCTTTTTTCAATTCTTTACTATTCATAACAAACCTCCTAATTATTTTATTACTAATCTTAATTTTACAACTGGATTCTTCTCTGCTAAGAAAACCTTTTTAATTTCAATACTTTCTGGAAATATAGGCGATTTATTCTTACCGTTCTGGAATGTTACTTCGGTGTGTACTGTACTTTTACTAACCCCAAACTTTTTAGCTGCTCCTCTTACCGTATCTTTTGATTCTATAATATAATGTGCGAGTATTACACTACGCTCCTCAATTGATATACCTTTCATATTGCTCGTTCTCCTTTTATTTCAAGAATGCTTTTGTTTAATTGTATTCTTTTTATTTTGGTGTTAGAACTTTTATTAAAAATAATAGAAATCACTTTTCTACAAAATAAGACATAAAATATAATAGCCCTATTTTATGAGGTGAACAATATGGATAAAATTAGAAAAGGAGATATAGTAGGAAGAAAATCATATGGTAAAGATATATATTTTAAAGTAGACCATATAATAGAAAAAACTAATGAAAAAATAGCTATATTAAATGGATTAGTAGAAAGAATAGAAGCGGATAGCCCTATATCAGATTTAGAAATTATACCAAGAGAAGAAGTAAGAAAGAGACTCAAATATTTAGATAAATCATTAGAAAGAAGAATATTTTTAGCAGGAGAAAAAAGGAGTAATGGAAAAAATATATTAGGAAAAATACTTCATTTAGATGGTGATAGAAAATATAGTGAAAAGTCCTATAATTATTATAAAAAAGTAGGATTAAATGCAATTGTTAAAAATATTCCAGAATATAAACAACCAAAAGTGGTAAGACGTTTGCTTGAAATATATAATCCCGATATATTAGTAATTACAGGACATGATGGAATGTTAAAAAGGGGAAAAAGATATAATGATATTTATAATTATAGGAATTCAAGATATTTTATAGAGACAGTAAAAGAAGCAAGAAAATATGATAAAGAAAAACAAAAGAATCTAGCAATATTTGCAGGGGCATGTCAAAGTTATTTTGAAGCATTGATTTCAGCAGGAGCAAATTTTGCATCTTCACCTGCAAGAATATTAATAGATTTCTTAGATCCATTGCTTGTAGCTGAAAAAATTGCAACTACAGAAAAATATAAATATATAACTATAGATGATATTGCATATGACTTGAGGGATGGCAAAGATGGAGTAGGTGGAATTGGGTCAAATGGCAAATTAAAAAAGTTAATTTAAATATAAAAATAAACCAAGTTCACAATCGTGTAACATAAATGTAATATAGTTGTAATATTATAAAAATAAAACTTTAAAACTACTGAAAAAAGAGACTTACAAAAATTCGACAAGAAAATTTGTTCTTTGACATAAAACGCTAAAAATGCTATAATCAAGCTATCTTAAGGGAAGGTGATAGCATGATTTGTAGATCAGATATAGCAAATCTAAAAACAGATATTTTACAAAAGGAAGGACAAAAGATAATTGTAAAAGGGTCTTTAGGAAGAAGCAAAGCCTTTGAAAAAGAAGCTACAATAGAAAAAGCATATCCAAATATTTTTGTAGTAAAATATGAGGAAAATAATAGAAATGTAACTTATAGTTATACAGACGTTTTAACAAGAACAGTTGAAGTTGAAGTTTTTGATGGTGAGTCATATTCTCCATTGATACCACCAGCTCCAGAGCCAAAACAAAGAAAAACATCATTATAATAGTAAATAAAAAGCAGAAAAAATTCTGCTTTTTTTGTTTTTTTAGAATAAAATAGTGGCTTCTTTAATATAAATGAATAAAGAATATTAAAGGAGGTTTAAAAATGGTTGTAGAAACTATAAAAGAAAGTTTAGCTGTTAATAAATTAGTTGGGGTAAAATCAGAAGTAGTATTAGTAGAAGGAGATATGATAGTTCCAGATTCTAAACCTGATATTTTGAATGCAATTTGTACAAGTGGGGTTGTTTGTGTTTATAAAAAGGAAGTATTAGAAGGAAAAGTTAGAATAGATGGAAATATTAATACATATATAATGTATATGGCAGATGATGAAAAAGATAAAGTAAGAGGAATTTCAACTACCTTAGATTTTTCAGAAAATATACAAATAGCAAATGCAAATGAGAATATGACTTGTAAAGTGGAAACTAAACTAAAAAATATAGAATCAAAAGTTATAAATGGTAGAAAAGTTGGAGTAAAAGCAGCAATAGAAGTAGAGGTAAAAGTATATTCAAATGAGACTATTGCTATTGTAAATAGCATTCCAGAAGCGGATGGAATACAAACATTACAAGAAAGTTTAATGGTAAATTCATTAGTTGGAATGGGTGAAAATAAGATTTTTGCTAAAGATACAATAAATATTAATAATGAAGATAATTTAGCAGAAATATTAAAGGTTAATACTTGTATAGTAAATAAAGATGTAAAAATTAGCTATAATAAGATTTTGACCAAAGCATATGCTGAAGTCAAGATAATGTATTTAACAGCAGATAATAGAATAGGAACAGTAACAGCTAGAGTTCCAGTAGTT
>CALXFC010000103.1 GCA_944387485.1 uncultured Clostridia bacterium | reverse complement strand
AGTTTCTCAGAATATTAACAAAAAAGCTACCTTCAATTTATCTATATTTAAGAAGCTTTCAGCTTATAACTTCTATTCTCTAAAAAACTAGTATAAATTTACTCCTCTTTTTTATAGTTTTTTCTTATACATTAATATTATTACACATTTTTACAGATTTTACAAGTATTTTTATAAAAAAAGTGAAACAAATAGGGACACCCTTATTTTGTTTCACTTTTCCATTATTTTACAAAACGGAACGAAAATTGCCTGTCCCCATTTGTTCCATTACATTGCTCTTCTATATAATTCTATAAAGTCTTCTTTTGATACATCTCTTGGATTTCCTGGCTTACATGGATCGTTCATTGCTTTTTCTGCTAGCATTTCAAAGTCTTCTTCTTTTGCTCCATAGTCTTTTATTGTTGTTGTTATTCCTACTGTTTTACTTAGCTCTGATATCATCCATACAAATGTATTTATTACATCTTGGTCATTTAAGTGTTCTGCATCTGGTCTTCCTATATTTACTAATATTTCTCTAAATCTTTGTGCTGTTGCTGGGTCTTCTCCATTAAATCTCATAACTGTAGGTAAAAGCATTGCATTTGCTATTCCATGTGGTGTATCATATACTGCTCCTAATTGGTGAGCCATTGAGTGTACTATTCCAAGTCCAACATTTGAAAATCCCATTCCTGCTATATATTGAGCCATACCCATTTTTTCTATTGCTACTGGGTCTTTTTCATTTACTGCTGCTGGTAAATATTTAAATATCATTTTTATTGCCTGCATATGAAACATATCTGACATATCATTATGTGCTTTTGTTATATATCCTTCTATTCCATGTGTTAAAGCATCCATTCCTGTTGCTGCAGCTAAACTCTTAGGCATTGTTGCCATTAAATCTGAATCTACTATTGCTAAAATTGGTATATCATTTGGATCTACACATACCATTTTTATTTTTGCATCTTCGTCTGTTATTACATAGTTTATTGTTACTTCTGCTGCTGTTCCTGCTGTTGTTGGCATTGCAATTAAAGGCATACCTCTATTTACCGTATTTGAAGCTCCATTTAGTGATTTAATATCACTTCTTTCAGGGTTTGTCATAACTATTGATATCCCTTTTGCTGTATCAATACTTGAACCTCCACCTACTGCTACTAATAAATCTGCTTTTGAATTTTTACAAGCTTCAACTCCATCTAATACATTTTTTATTGTAGGATTTGGCTTTATTTCATCATATAACTCATAAGGTATTCCTGCATTATTTAATACTTCTTCTACTTTGCTAGTTACACCTGCTTCTACTAATGATTTGTCACTTACCAAAAATACTTTTCTAAATCCTCTTTTTTGAATTTCTCCTACAAGTTCCTCTCTTGCACCTTTTCCAAAGTAAGATGTTTCATTTAATACAAATTTTTCTGACATTTTAAATTCCTCCTTTAATTTATATTTTATCCCCTTTTACTTTATATTTAAGCCTTTGTATAATCTGATGGTATTTGGAATAAATTTTGGTCTACATTATAAGATATATTAACTTCTAGTAATTCTTCTTTATCTCCGTCTATTGTTTTAATATAAACCAATTTATCACCTTCAAAATAAAATCTTGTTTTTATATCTTGAGATTCTTCTGTAAAATTATCTATTGTAAAATCAGATAAAACTGAATATTCTTCATAAGTATAATTTTTATTATCTATTTTTTCCTTATCTGTTTGATATTCTAAATCCATAATCTTCTCCAACTCATTTTTAACCATATTTAAATTTGTTTGATTATTAGAATATGTATAACAAGTTTTTGTTTCGTCTACTAACAAATTTGTATTTCCATCTCTTATTATATATTTATTTTCTCTTCCCTCAGACATTGTATCTATATAGGCCATATTTCCTGATTTTGCATAATACATAAAGTTGTCTTCGTCTAATTTTACTTCAAAACTAAAACTATCTTTTGATTCTAATTCTTCATATAAATTGCTTACTTTTGACATTTCTTGCTTGTTAGTATTTCCATTATTTCCTCTATTACTAAAAACGAAACACCAAACTATTCCTAATATTACAAGTAGAATCACTAAAAGAATTACAACCATTATTACTTTTTTCTTTTTATCCATTAAATCACCTTTTCCAAAAAATTAGTCTTTAAGGAGATATTTTATTAAATAAGACATCTCCCTTAAGACATACATTTGCTATATTATAAAATATTTTTTAATACAATTGTTTTTAGTCTTGACATTTCTTCTAACGTTGTCATAACACCTTCATTACCTATTCCTGAATGTTTCCATCCTCCAAATGGCATTTCAAATGAACGATAGAAGCTCGAACCATTGACTACTGCTCCTCCGCATTCTAGTCTATCTGCTATTTTCATTGCTCTTGATACATCTTTTGAAATTACACATCCACATAATCCATATGAAGATTGGTTAGCAATTTCAATTGCTTCTTCTACATCATCAAATCCAATTACAGAAATTACTGGTCCAAATATTTCCATGTCTTTTGCAACTTCCATATCTTTTGTTACATTATCTAAGATTGTTGGATAATAGTAAGCATCTTCTCTTCTTCCTCCGCAAACCACTTTTGCTCCTTCTTCTACCATTTGATTTACTTGTTCTTCTATTCTTTTGGCTGCATTTATATTAATCATTGGTCCCATATCTGTATCTTCTTGCATTGGATCTCCAACTTTTAAATTTGCTATTACTTCTTTCATTCTATCTATAAATTCTTGTTTTCTTGAGTTGTGAATTAAAAATCTCTTACTTGCACAACATACTTGTCCACCATTATATAGTCTTCCCCAGATTGTTTCTTTTACTGCTAAATCCATATCTCCATCTTCTAAGAAGATAAATGCATCATTTCCACCAAGTTCTAGCATTACATGTGTTAAGTTTTTAGATGCTGTTCCCATTGTTTGAATTCCAGCTGCTGTTCCACCTGTTAATGATACTAAGTGAACTCCTGGATGTCTTGCTAATGCTTGACCTGCTGTTGGTCCATCTCCTGTTAATATTTGAATACATCCTGCTGGTACTCCTGCTTCAATCATTAATTTTACATATTCAATTAATGTTAATGG
>CALXFC010000102.1 GCA_944387485.1 uncultured Clostridia bacterium | reverse complement strand
GAAAAAAATAATATAAATAAAAAAGATAATATTAAAAGGGAGTAGCTTTAAATTACTAATCAACAGTCGCGATTTTAAAATCTGGTTAGTAAGCTAAATAAATTAGTAAGCAAGACTTTTAAAAAGATTAAATGCTTTTTAAAGGTCTTTTTTTATTGAAAAAAGTTGTTAAAAACACTAAAAAGTGTAATAATAAAATAAAAGAAAAGTAAAAAAGAAGGAGTGGTAAAAAGTTGGAAAAAAACAATTGGTTTAACAAAAGCTGTGAAGAGGTGGAAAAAGAACTTGAAACAGATATTAGCAAAGGTTTAAGTTCTGAAGAAGTAGAAACAAGAAGAGAAAAATATGGACTAAATGAATTAAAAGCAAAAAAGAAAAAATCTTTATTACAAAAATTTTTAGATCAATTTAAAGATTTTTCAATAATAGTATTAATAATTGCAGCAATAGTATCTGGAGTAGTAGGAGTAGCAGAAGGAGAAGGTGTAACAGATACAATAATTATTTTAATTGTAGTAATAGTAAATGCAATAATAGGAGTAACACAAGAAGCAAAAGCAGAAAAATCACTAGAAGCACTTCAAAAGCTAACAGACCATGCATCAAAAGTTATAAGAAATGGAGAAGTAACAGTAGTACCTGCAAAAGAATTAGTACCAGGTGATGTTGTAGTATTAGATACAGGAGACTACATACCAGCAGATTTAAGAATAATTGAAGCAGTAAATTTAAAATCACAAGAATCATCACTAACTGGTGAATCAGTTCCAGTAGAGAAAGATACAGAAAAAATAGAAGAAGCTGAAGTTGGAATTGGTGATAGATTAAATATGTTGTTTTCATCTAGTTTAGTTACTTATGGAAGAGGAAAAGGAATAGTAGTAGAAACTGGTATGACAACAGAAGTAGGAAAAATTGCAGGAATGTTAGATAATACAGAAGAGCAAATAACACCACTTCAAGAAAAATTAAATAAACTTGGAAAAACATTAGGAATTGCAGCCTTAGCAATATGTGTAGTAATCTTTATAATAGGATTAATACAAGGAAAAGAACCAATTCATATGTTTATGACAGCAGTATCACTTGCAGTTGCAGCAATACCAGAAGGATTAGTTGCAGTATCAACAATAGTTCTAGCTATTGGTGTACAAAAAATGGTTAAGAAAAATGCAATTGTAAAAAGACTTCCAGCAGTTGAAACATTAGGAAGTGCAACAGTTATATGTTCAGATAAAACAGGAACATTAACACAAAATAAAATGACAGTTGAAAAAATCTTTATAAATGAAGAAACAAAGGATGTAGAAAGTTATAAAGATAGTAATGATTTAGATTTAGAAAAATTAGTATATGCAAATATGCTATGTAATGATACAAAAATATCAAATGATGGGACTTTAACAGGAGACCCAACAGAAACAGCATTAGTAGACATGGGATTTAAATTAGACTTTGCACCAAGTATTTATGAGGAAATGCCACGTGTGGGTGAAGTTCCATTTGATTCAGACAGAAAGTTAATGACAACAGTAAATGAAGTTAATGGAAAATATATAGTATATACAAAAGGTGGAGTAGATGAATTACTTGCTAGATGTAATAGTTATTTGCTAAGAGGAGAAATAAAACAAGATTTAGAAAATTACGCAAAAATAGTAAGACAGAAAAACGAAGAAATGGCAAAAGAGGCACTAAGAGTTTTATCATGCGCATATAAAGAATTAGACCATAAACCAACAGATGAGGAAATGAAAAACATTGAAAGTGATTTAATCTTTGTTGGTATGGTAGGTATGATAGATCCACCAAGAGAAGAAGCTAAAAAAGCAGTTGAAAAATGTAAAACAGCAGGAATAAAAACTGTAATGATTACAGGAGACCATAAAATTACAGCAACAGCGATTGCTAAAAAACTTGGAATATTAGAAAATGAAGATGAAGCAATAACAGGTCAAGAACTTGAAAAAATGTCTGATGAAGACTTAGAGAAAAATGTAAGAAATTATTCAGTATATGCAAGAGTATCACCAGAGCATAAAGTAAGAATAGTTAAAGCTTGGCAAAAAAATGGTGAAATAGTAGCAATGACAGGTGATGGTGTAAATGATAGTCCTGCATTAAAACAAGCAAATATAGGATGTGCAATGGGAGTTGTTGGAACTGATGTTGCAAAAGAAGCAGCTGATGTAATATTAACAGATGATAATTTTGCAACAATAGTATCAGCAGTAGAGGAAGGAAGACGTATATATGATAATATATTAAAAGTAATACAATTCTTACTTTCAAGTAATGTAGGAGAGATAGTAGTGCTATTTTTAGCAACACTATGTACACCACTATTTGCACATTTATTTGGAATAACAGATATTACTCATTTAGAAATATTACTTCCTATTCATATATTATGGATTAACTTAGTAACAGACTCACTTCCAGCTTTAGCATTAGCATTTGACCCTGCAAATAAAGATATAATGAATAGAAAACCAACAAAACCAGGAAAAGGTGTATTTACAAAAGGAATGACATGGAGAGTTATATACCAAGGTGTTATGATAGGATTACTTACTTTAGCTGCATTTATGATAGGATTAGCAACAACTACAGAACCAATAGGAGATTTAACATTAGATGAGTCTAAAATAGAAGTTGGTCAAACAATGGCATTTGTAACACTTGCACTTTCAGAATTAGTACATGTATTTAATGTAAGAAATAATAAAGAATCTATATTTAAAACAGGAATTGCAAACAATAAAAAACTATTACTTGCAGTAGTAGCTTCAGCAGCATTAATGTTTATAATATTAGGAGTACCATTCTTAAGAGAAGTATTTAGTATTCCACATTTACCTACACAAAATGTTTTAGAGTTAGTAGGATTAATAATTGCACCACTTGTTATTGTTGAAATATTCAAATTATTTAAAATAAATACAGCAAAAGATGAATAAAAATTAAGAACGTTTCCAGATAAATGGAAGCGTTCTTTTCGATTCTAAAAAGAAATAAATAAAAATATTACAATTTGATTACAAAGCACAAAAAAGATTGCAACACAAAAAAATATAATATATAATAAAAAAGGAGAACAAGAGAAAAAGATAAGGAGAATATATAAGATGAACATAAAAGCTGAAAGCCTTGTGGCTGTACACACACACACACACACACACACACACGTATTTATTAGTAAATAAAAAAAGAATAAATATAGATAAAAAAGATAGTAATGAAACCTAAAATTTAGGTTTTATTGCTGTCTTTTTTGCGTCTTAAAATGTTTTTAATATTAAAAAATAAAATAAAAAATGAAGGAGGAAGAAAATTGAAAGAACAAAAAGAAAAAAACAAAATTAAAAGAAAGGAAAACAAAGGTATTACTCTTATT
>CALXFC010000101.1 GCA_944387485.1 uncultured Clostridia bacterium | reverse complement strand
TAGCATATTTAACAGAGAGCAAATATGGAAGAAATGGAGCAGAAGTAACAATAAATGATAATAGTAGTTTTATAACAGCAGATGGAGGAATTTCTGTGAATCTAGACCAAAGCAGTACAGGAAATGTAACAGGAATATATGATTTATCAGGAGGAGCTTATGAATATGTAGCAGCATATTATAATGGAAGTACAAGTACCAATTTAACAAATAATGGTAGTTCATTTGCAAGTAAAGACGGGCCAAGTACAGAATATGCAACAGCATATACAGGAACAACAGCAAGTACAGCATACAAACCAGGAGATGCAACTTATGAAACAAGTGGATGGCATGGAGATTCTACTAATTTTGTGTCGTCTGTGGATTTATTTTTCAAGCGTGGAGGGAACTATAACGAAAGTTCTAATGCAGGGATATTTTATTTCGATAATGACGGTGGATATGCTAGTAACAGTAGTGGTAGCTTCCGTATGTGTCTTGCAATAATTTAATTATTTCGAGCTTGTCAAGATTAGTGTGTAAATTTTAAAACTTTTTTATTTGTACTAAACTGCGTGTGTCACGGAAAAGTTGATTACAATGTATTGATACATTGTAATCAAATGATGGTAGTAGACCTACCGGAATCGCTATTCAGGTGGAGATTGCAAACCACTCTAAGGTGCTGTATTCAAAAGGTATGGTATTGAGCGTTAGAGAAAAGGCAACATAAGTTGTCAGGTGTATATTGTGGAGATGAAAAACTAAGTAAAATTTATGGAAATAAAGTGTTAAAGTGCTTATAAAGAAAGGTAAGAAATTTACTTGAAGTGCGAATGTTGTTAGTAGGTTTTTATGAATACAGATGTATTTTGTAACCATTTTTACAGTAGCAATTTTGTATTGCTGCTGTTTTTTTGCTCCGTCCCAAAAAACAGCTTTATTTATTACAAGTGTTGCAAAAGAAATTATTTGATGATATATAATATTATAGGAAGTTAGGAGGTAGTTAGGAAGGTTATGCATAAAATATTAATTGTAGAAGATGATGAAAAATTAAGAAAAGAGCTAGAAATATTTTTAAATAAAAATGGATATAAAACAAAAAGCTTAGAGGACTTCTCAAATACAATTGAAGATATTTTAAAAGAAAAACCAGATTTAGTTTTATTAGATATAAATCTACCTGGATTTGATGGAGAATATGTATTAAAAGAAATAAGAAAAGTATCAGAGGTGCCAATAATAATTATAACTAGTAGAGATAATGAAATGGATGAACTTTTAAGTATGAATTATGGAGCAGACCATTATGTAACTAAACCATTTAATATACAAATTTTGCTTGCAAAAATTACTTCTGTATTAAGAAGAAGTACAGCTAAAGACATGAATTCTGATAAAATAGATTGCAAAGAGTTTATTTTAAATATATCTAAAAGTTTAATTGAAAAAGATGATAAGAAAATAGAACTTACTAAAAATGAATTAAAAATTCTACACTTCTTAGTACAAAGAAGAGGCAAAATCGTATCTAGGGAAGATATAATGGAATATTTATGGGATAGTGAAAGTTTTATAGATGATAATACTTTAACTGTAAATATGACAAGATTAAGAAATAAATTAGACCAAATTGGGTTAAAAGAATTAATAGAAACAAAAAGAGGACAAGGATATATTTTACAGTAGGAGAGGTTAAGATGAATTTTAAGACTTATTTAAAAGATAATATTGTAACATTAATATTAGTTTTATTTGCAATAATAACTATAGAGATACTACTTATGATTTATGATATTTCTGTATTAGTTAGAATATATATTTTTGTATCTATCATTGCCACTTATATGATAGGAATATTTATTTCTTACTATAAGAGAAAAAACTTTTATAATAGAATATTTAATATTTTAAATGAGCTTGATAAAAAATACTTAATATCAGAAATGATTGGAAATCCTGATTTCTTTGATGGAAATATATTAAAAGAAATATTAGAAGATGCCTCAAAGTCAATGACAGAAAACGTAAATAAATTCAAGTTCTTGACAGAAGATTATAAAGAATATATTGAACTTTGGATTCATGAAATAAAAATGCCAATTGCAACAAGTAAGATGATTATTGAAAATAATAAAGATGATGTTACAAAAAGTATTGATGAAGAATTAGATAAAATAGAAGATTATACAGAGCAAGCATTATTTTATGCAAGAAGCAATACTGCAAATAAAGATTATATAATAAAGAAAACTAATTTAGAAAAAATAGTAAATAATGTTATTATGAAAAATAAGAAAGATTTTATACAAGAAAAAATAAACTTGAATATTCATGATATAAATGTAGATGTTAGAACAGATAGTAAGTGGGTTATATTTATTTTAAATCAAATAATACACAATAGTATAAAATATAAAAAACAAGAAGAAGCTTTACAAATAGAAATTTTTACAAAAACAAATAAAGATAATACTGTTTTATATATAAAAGATAATGGTATAGGAATTAAAAAAGGAGAAGTAACAAGAGTTTTTGAAAAAGGTTTTACAGGTTCTAATGGTAGAATTTTAAATAAGAAATCTACAGGAATTGGACTATATCTTTGTAAAAAATTGTGTAATAAATTAGGAATGGCAATTGAATTAAATTCTGAGGAAAATGTAGGAACTGAAGTAAAATTAATTTTTCCACAAAATAGTTTTATTGATATTAATTAAGAAAGGGAATTAAAATTATGGATAAAATGATAAATATAATTGCATCTTCTTGCGTAATAAATAATAATAAAATATTAATGGTTCAAGAAAATAAAAAAGATGTTAAAGGTTTGTGGGATTTACCAGGAGGAAAAGTAAAGACTAATGAAGATGTTAAACAAGCAGCAATAAGAGAAATTTTAGAAGAAACAGGATACCATATAAATTTAAATAGCATATTATTAATTCAAAATTATGTTACAGATAGAGGAGTATTATTAATTATATGTTTTAATGCTAATTTATCTGACTTAAAACAATTAGAATATAGAAAAGATGAAATAGAAAACGTTAAATGGTTTACATTAGAAGAAATTAAAAATATGCCTGAAAATAGTATTAGAGGCAGAGATGGAATTAATAAAATAATTTATAATATAGAAAATGGAATAAACTATCCTCTGGATATTTTAGATATTTATAAAGATTAAGTTCTTTGCCTTTTAAAATCATATTTATAAAATTAATTTGTACTTTTGATAGAATAAAGGAAAAAGTATTACAAAAGACTAATTTTTTAAAAAACATACAACAAATTTTAAAAATAGAGTTAATATTATTAGAAGTAATAACAAAATTTTTAAAATAAAAAATAGTTTGCAATAAAAATGTAATATTTTTTTTGAAGAAAATTATGTCAATAACTTTTAATTATGTCATAAAAAAATAATAAAATTAATTTTTAATTATGTCATAGTGAGCTGC
>CALXFC010000100.1 GCA_944387485.1 uncultured Clostridia bacterium | reverse complement strand
GCAGCTCACTATGACATAATTAAAAATTAATTTTATTATTTTTTTATGACATAATTAAAAGTTATTGACATAATTTTTATTAAACTTTTTCAAAAAATTGTAATAAAAAAACAGCAATAAGTTTATGGCTTTAATTAAATATTATAATGCTATCTTACAGTTTTAGATAGCATTATTTATCTTTTGTAAACAAAAATAAAATCGATATTAGCATGAACTAATACCGACAATAAACTCAATTTTTCCTTCTAATATTACTTTTTTTAATGTATTAATATTTATGTGTTTTATTTTATCCAAGTACTTGGGTCTATCTGAACACCATCTTTTAATATTTCAAAATGAAGATGTGGTTCATCTGCAATCTCAAAAGTTGCAGTATTTCCAACAGTACCAATACTTTGTCCTTTTTCTACTTTCTCACCTTCAACTACAAACTCAGAGCTTAAAAGGTTAGCATAAACAGTTTGGTAACCATCCTCATGTTCAATTGTAATAGTTAATCCATATCTTGGATCATTTTTAATAGTCTTAACTGTACCTGCTTCTGCAGCTTTCACAACAGTAGTTTTATCCGCTTTAATATCAATTCCTAGATGAGTAGTCCACTCTTGAAGTGTTTCTGAAAATACTAAATTATCTTTAGCATATGCTTTTATAACTTCACCATCTACAGGAATTTCAAAAGACAATTCTTTTTTAGTTTCTACCTTTTCTGTACTTGTCGTTTCCGTCTTACTTGTAGTATTTGTCTTTTTTGTTGTCGTATTTGTTGTATTTGTTATATTACTTTGTGTATTTGCTGTAGAATTCGTCTCATTTTGAACTTCATTTACAGACTTACCAATTTCAGTACTTACACTTTCTGTATTTGTGTTTGTGCTTATATTGTTATCACTTTCTATATTATTACTTGCAATATTTGCCATATCTTCAAAATCCATAACACTATCTTGCATTTCTTCATTAAGAGATCTACTATACATAAGCAAAGCAACTAAAATAACTGTAAGAACAGCAACGCCTATAATGGAATACATTATAATCTTATTTTGCATAATATCTTTACTCTCTATCGCTCTATTATCTCTTCTTCTATTTCTCATATTAATCCTCCTTTAAATTTTATTAATACAAGTATTTCCTATTTTGAAGAGATTATACATTTTTGTATGTAAATTTATAAAGAATTCACATCAGAAATTTCAACACCAACATAAAAATGTTTAATTATATCTTCATAACTTTTACCTTCTTTTGCTAAAGTATTTGCACCTGTTTGACTCATTCCAACTCCGTGTCCATAACCTTTTACCGAAAACTTTATATTTTCATTTTCTTTTATTATTTCAAAATTAGTAGATTTTAAGCCAAATAAACTTCTTGTTTCCGTTCCTGAAAGTTCATGGTTTCCAAACTTTACTGTTTTTACTCTTCCACTATCAGTATAATCTAAAATTTTCAAATCATCATCATTACTAAAATCAATTGTAATATCCTCATATTTTGTTTTTAACTTTTCTAACACTTCTTCTTGTGTAAATGTTGCTTCTGAACTGTATTGTGAATATCCCTCTTCTCCTGCAGTTTCTACTACTTGTAAATATGGATATTCTGTTCCACCACCCCAAACATTTACAGGAAGTTCTGTTGTTCCACCACTGTTTGAATGAAAAAAAGCATTTATAGGAGCACCATTATATGTAATAATTTTTCCTTTAGTTTCATTTACGCACTGTTCTATTTTTTCCCAATTACTTTCTCTTTTATCTTCATCCCATCTAGCAAGTCTATCTTCTTTAGAAATCCAGGCTTGACAACAAGATGAATCATCACAAATATCCGCATTATCATGCTTTTTATTTTGTATTTTATAAATAGTATATGTCCTTGCCACAACTGCTTGTGCCTTCAATGCTTCAAGTTCAAAATCAGCAGGCATTTCAGCTGACACAACATTACAAAGATATGTATCTAATGGAACTTCTTCCACTTCACCTGTACTTTTATGTAATAATTTTATTGTTCCATATTCTTTATATTCATAATTATCATCACTTGGCTGTTCTGCATTTTTTTCCACACTATCTTCTAAAACTTTAGCTTCTACATTTTTTTTAGTAAGCACTGCTGGAAGTAAAAAAAATACTAATAAGAACACAAAAAAATAGATAAAAACTTTTTTCATCATACCACTCCTAAAATTCTCCTTTATATTATTTATGAGCATAATTTACTTTTCATACTATTTAGAATTCTTCTTTCTATTCTTGAAACTTGAACTTGTGTCACTCCTAAAATCTTAGCTACCTGACTTTGTGTTTTTTCTTTATAAAATCTAAGTAAAATAACTTTCTTATCACGTTCGCTTAAATCTTTAATTAGCTCATTTATTACAATTTTATTTGTAAGAATCTCTTCTTCGTTTTTATCTGTAGATAATTTGTCTATCAAATTAATATCTTTTCCACCCTTTGAATTAACAGTGATACTTCCTTCAATAGATTCCGGCTTTCTAGTTGCTTCCATTGCAAGTACTATATCTTCCTTATCAACTTTTAATTCTTTTTGTATTTGCTCAATACTTATCTCTTCTCCTTTTTTATAATAATATTCTTTTTGAAGTTCTCTTATTTTTATTCCTAATTCTTTGATACTTCTACTTACTTTTATTGGTCCATCATCACGAATATATCTTTTTATTTCTCCTATCATATAAGGAACAGCATATGTTGAAAGTTTCACTTCGAAATTCGCATCAAACCTTTTAATAGCCTTTATAAATCCCAAACTTGCTATTTGGTACAAATCTTCTTTCTCATAACCTCTCCCTTCGAATCTTTTTACTATGGACCAAATAAGGCCATTATTATTATTTATTAATTTCTCTAATTCTAAACCATTTCCCTCTTGTGCCTTCTTTATGCTTTCTTTATCATTTTCGTACATGTTCTCCTCTTTTCTTTTAAGAATTTGCCATTAACATTTTAAATTCATTTTCGTCATTATCTTCTTTAGGCTTTATAATCTTTGACATAGTAACTTTAGTTCCTAAACCTACTACAGATTCTACTTCCATTTTATCCATAAAACTTTCCATTATAGTAAATCCCATACCAGATCTTTCTAAATTTGGCTTAGTCGTATACAAGGGTTCTTTTGCCATCTCAACATTTTCTATACCTTTTCCTTTGTCTGAAATTTCTATTATAATTTCATTTTCCTTTAACCAAGCTGATATTTTTACAATTCCTTGTTTTTTATCGTATCCATGAATAATACTATTCGTTACTGCTTCTGATACAGCAGTTTTAATATCTGCAAGTTCCTCTATTGTAGGATCTAACTGTGAAGCAAAAGCCGCAACAGATATTCTTGCAAAAGCTTCATTTGAAGACTTACTAATAAATTCTAATTTCATTTCATTATTATACATATTATTTTCCTTTCTGTCCTTTGGACGTTTTTTCTCATTAATTTCTAAATAGTAAAAACTCATCTCAATTTAATTCTACCATTGGTATCAATTTTAATATACCACTCATATCAAAAATTCTTTTTAC
>CALXFC010000099.1 GCA_944387485.1 uncultured Clostridia bacterium | reverse complement strand
TCAACATCACCTAAAATAACTTGGTCTGCTGTTCCTGGTATTTTACCAAGTCCACTATTTTTTAATCCTATTTTTAATATTTTCTGGTATTTATCAATTGTCATTTTGTCTTCATCAAATATTAAAACAATTTCATCAAATATGTCTAATATTATCTGATAACTTTCTTTATATTCATTTGCTAAATCTATTAAATTATTTTCTTCTAAATCTTTTATTTTATTCTTGACCTTGTCTTCTATATTTTGCTCTATCATAAAGTTATACAATAACTTAGTGATATTTTTAGCAGTTCTTTCTTTCCTTATATCTTCTTGTAGTTTAAGTAAAGGATTTATTATTTCTTTTCTTATTTCATTTAATCTTTCTACTTCTTTTTTCTTATTTTCATTATCTAATTCATAAGTAAAATCTTTTTTCCATTTATTTAATTTAATTCCCCATTTATTACAATAGTTTTCTAGTTTAAATATTTCTTCTTTATCATAATCAAAAAATCCTAATTTTATATAACTAAATATAGCTTCAGAAGAAAAGTTTTTAACTAGAATTTCTAATATACTAAGAACATATTGAACTATTATATTTTGGTTTAAATCTCTTTTTTCATCTATAAAAACAGGTATATCATATTCTCTAAAAATAGCTCTAACAAGAGATGAATATCCTTCTATATCTTTAGTTATTATTGATATATCTTTATAATGCATATTTTCTTCTCTTACTAATTTCTGAATTTTCTTTGCCACTTCTTCAACTTCGGAATATTCATTTTTAGCTAAAAATAACTTTAAGTTTTCCACATCTTTTCCATATTTTGTGGATTTATTATTATAAAGATTGTTACTCAAGAATTTTAATTCCTCTGTTTTAAAACGTGGTTCAGTATCTAGATGTACAAACTCTTCAGTTCCAATATCATTTTCTTTAGCTAAATCTAATAACCTCTTTACTGTTAATTTATTAGGAT
Organism: uncultured Clostridia bacterium; assembly: GCA_944387485.1. GTDB lineage: Bacteria > Bacillota > Clostridia > TANB77 > CAG-508 > CAG-269. The sequence continues at coordinate 2,653 of CALXFC010000099.1, read as the reverse complement.
AATAGATATCAATATCTGGATTAGTATTAAAATCTAAATCATCCACACATATTGTTATATTTACTTCTTTTGCTAAAGCAAGCATTTCTTTTATTACTTGATATTCTTGATAAGTAAATCCAGCAAACTCATCTATAAATATAATACTATCCTTTACTAAATCTACTTTACTTAAATCTTTGGCAAGTATTGTTAATAAATCCGTATCTTCTATATATCTTCCTGAAATTTTTTCTTCAAAGTTTTGATAAATACAAGCCATATCTTGTAACTTATTTTTTAGGTATAAATCTTCTGTTTTATCTATTTCAGAAATCAAATCTTCTACACCTACACCATGTTTTTTAAACTCTGTAATTGCTCTCATACTTAAATCAATATTTTCATCTGTCTTCCCTAAAAACTTTAAATCTTTTTGGTTATTACTTAATATTGAATAAATAAGCATAGCCTTACCACATTTAGAAAGATGGTCATTATCTCTCCCAACTTCTTGCATTACACGGTAAGCCATTCTACTTAAAGTTATTACCTCTGCTGAAATTGCTGCAGGACTTCCTAACTTTTCCATTTCATCCATAAGCTTTTTCTCTGCTGTAAAAGAAAATTGTTCTGGTGTTATTATAAAAATTTTCTTTTCATCTTCTTGCTTAATAAGCCTTGCAATCTCAGAAAAGCAAAAGCTACTTTTACCACTACCAGATTTACCATAAATAAGTCTTAAACCCATTTTTACCTCCTGTAAATTAGGGACGTTTCCTAACTGCCCATTTTTGGACAATTGGGGACACATCTTCCTCTTCTCTTTATTTCTTTAGATTTTATAACAGAAAGCAAAAAATAGCAAGCCAGTAGCTTACTATTTGTATCCAATGTCTTTATTCACATATATTTTAGTAACGTTTCAACAGTCTACATTAGAATTTAGTTTTAATATATTTATTATTACAATACTATCTATAATATTCTTTTATTTTTTAGATGTGTCCCAAATTGCCCAAAAATGGGCAGTTGGGAAACGTCCCCAATTATGCTTCTCTTCTCCAATAAAATAAATATTGTTGTGCTAATCCTGCTAAACTTCCAAATTTTTCTTTTGCTAGTTTTTCTATTTCTTTTTTATTTACTTTTGTTTCATCTTCATTTTTTATATATAAATCGTTCATAACTCTTCTTACCCATACATCTATTGGGAATACTTCAAATCTTTTTAAATCAGAAAATAATAATATACAATCTGCAACTTTAGGACCTACTCCAGATAAAGTTAATAGCTTATCCCTTACTTCCATTGTATTTGGATTATTCCTTAACTCATCTAAATTCACTTCTCCATTTAATATCATTTTTGTTGTTTCATAAAGTCTTATATCTCTAAAACCTAATCCTAATTCTCTATACCTTTCTACACTTACATCTTTTAATTCTTTTGCTGTTGGAAATGTATAATACTTTTTCCCATTATATTCTATTTCTTTTCCATAATTCTTAGATAATCTTTCTATTATTCCTTTTATTCTTGGAATATTATTGTTTGCAGATATTATAAAAGATATTATTGTCTCCCATAAGTCTTGATTAAGTATTCTAATTCCTTTACCATATTCAATACTTTTTTTCATATTATCATCAATTTTGCTTAAAGTATTTTTGATTTTTTCGTAATCTCTATTTAAATCAAAATAATCTTCTACAACTTCTTTTATATCTCCATTGCATACACCTTTAAATGTTACTTTATTTCCTTCTTTTTTTACATTTAAAACATTTCCTTTAAATACTCCTGTATAACTTTCATCATCTTCTTCATTCCATCTAAAACATTGTCCGCAATCAAAGATATCTTTTAATTCAAATGAATCTATATTTTCTATTTCATATACTTGCTCTCTCATATTATCACCATATTCATTTTACAACATTTACATATTAAATTCAATAATTCTTTTTTTATAAAAATTAGACAAGATTGATATGTCTTTGTCTAATTTTCTAAAATGTGATAAAAGTATCTGCTTTTCCTTCTAAAAATGTGATTAACCTTTAAACTTAATAAAAATACAATATGTTCTAATTTATATAAAAGAATTAATAAATGGAACAAAAAAGGGGGGTCCCTATTTGTTTCATTTTTCAAATCCTTGCCCTACTACTTCTCTTGAGTTTGTTATTACAATAAAACTTCTTGGGTCTATTCTTCTTGCTATCATCTTTATTTTCGCTACATCATTTCTATATGCAGCACACATAAGAACTAGCTTTTCTCTTCCAGTATACATACCTTTTCCATAAAGACCTGTTGAACCTCTTTCTATTTTTTCTAAAACTTCCTTTGCAATTTCTTCGTTTTTGTCTGAAATTATAATCATTAGTTTTGTAAAATCTATTCCTTCAAATAAAATATCTATCATTTTTCCCATTAAATAAATTGCAATTGCAGAATAAAGTCCTATTTCTATTTCCTTGAAAAATATCATATTCAAAGTTACTATTATAATATCTATAATTACAATTATATTTCCCGCTTGTACTGTTGGTTTATATTTTTTTGCTACATAACTTACTAAGTCACTTCCCCCTGTTGATGAATTTGCTTTTAATAAAATTGCTGTTCCTATACCTAAAATAATTCCACCATATACACATGCCAAAA
>CALXFC010000098.1 GCA_944387485.1 uncultured Clostridia bacterium | reverse complement strand
TTAACGCCTGTGGAGATAGTAGGTTACGAGGTCGATGAAGCAGGAAGCCCATTGGCTTTAGACAATGGGTAGTTCACTAGGTGTTCAAAATAACATAAAACTATTGCAATATTGAATAAAAATATATATAATATTAATTAGTTATCACAGACTGAAAGGTGGTAAAAGATGAATAAAACAAAAAGAAAAATATTTGAAACCTCAATGAAACTTTTTGCAGAGAAAGGTTATGATGCAACAAGTATTGAAGAAATAACGGCAACTGTAGGAGTAGCCAAAGGAACACTATATTATCATTTTTCTAGTAAAGAAGAAATATTTAACTTTTTAATAGAAGAAGGAATAAAACTTTTACAAAATAGCATAGACATAAAAACAGCAAAATATACTAATTATATTGATAAAATAAAAGCTATTGTTTTAATCCAAATAAAAATTGTTGTTAAATATGAGGATTTAATAACGATACTTCTTAGTCAATTTTGGGGAAACGAATCGAGAAATCAAACTTGTAAAAAATATATTTTATCATATATCTATAAAATAGAGCAAATTGTAGAAGAAGGAATAAAAAAAGGTGAAATAAAAAAAGGAAATGTGCAAGCAATTGCTTCTGAAATTTATGGCTTGATAGGATCAAGCTTAGTTTATAAAATAAGAAGTAAAGAAGAAATTGATATAATGAAATTATATAAAGAATTTGAAAATACAGTTATAGAAGGATTAAAAGTAAAGTAAAGGGGAAGAAAAGATGAGAGAACCAATTCATGAATTTGAAGAATACAAAGATTTAAAGGACATGTTAAAAAAATCAGGAGAAAAGTTTGGTGATAGAACTGCATACGTTTTTAAAACTGATGTAGAAGGAGAATTTAAAGAAATTACACATAAAGAATTTAGAGATGAAGTAAATTCATTAGGTACTAAATTAATAGAAATGGGATTAAAAGACAAAAGAGTTGCTGTAATATCAGAAAATAGATATGAATGGGGAGTGGCATATTTAGCTGTCGCAACAGGAACAGGAGTAATAGTTCCATTAGATAAAGCTCTTCCAGATAATGAAATAGAGAGTTTAATAATTCGTTCAGAAGTAGATGCAATCTTTTATTCTAGTAAATATGATGAAGTTATGAATAGAATAAGAGATAAAGGAAACACAAATCTAAAATATTTTATTTCTATGGATTTAGCTCAAGAAGAAAAAGGAATTAAATCACAAAAACAATTAACAGAAGAAGGAAAAAAATTATTAGAAGAAGGAAATAGAGAATTTTTAGATAGCGAAATTGATAATGAAAAAATGGGAATAATGTTATTTACTTCAGGAACAACAGCAATATCAAAAGCAGTAATGTTATCACATAAAAATATATGTAGTAATTTACAAGATATAACAGCTGTAATAAAACTAACACCAGAAGATAGATTTTTATCATTTCTACCATTACATCATACTTTTGAATGTACAGTAGGATTTTTATATCCATTATCAACAGGAGGGTCAATCGCATTTTGTGATGGAATACGTCATATCGCAGAAAATATTAAAGAATATCAAATAACAGCAATGATATCAGTTCCAATTCTTTACGAAGCTATGTATAGAAAAGTGATGAAAGCAATAGAGAAGAAAGGAAAACTTGAAAAAGTTAAAAAAGGAATAAAAATAAGTAACTTCTTATTAAAGTTTGGTATAGATATAAGAAAGAAATTGTTTAAAGAAATTCACGATACATTTGGAGGAAAGTTAAGGTTATTTGTAGCAGGTGGAGCAGCCTTGGATCCAGAAACAGAAAAAGGATTTAATGATTTAGGAATTACAATGTATCAAGGATATGGATTAACAGAAAGTTCACCAGTTATAGCTGCAGAAGATGATAAATATAGAAGAATTGGATCAATAGGAAAAGCACTTCCAAGTCTAGATGTAAGAATAGATGAACCAAATGAAGAAGGAATAGGAGAACTTGTAGCAAAAGGGCCATCAATAATGCTTGGATATTATAACAATGATGAAGCAAATAAAGAAACATTGGAGAATGGATGGCTACATACTGGAGACTTAGCAAGAATTGATAAAGATGGATATATCTTTATATCAGGAAGAAAGAAGTTTGTAATTGTACAGAAAAATGGAAAAAATATATATCCAGAAGAATTAGAGATTTTAGTAAATAAAATTGAAGGAGTAAAAGAAAGTTTTGTTTATGGAAAACCAGAAGATGACGGAGATTTTAAAATAGCAGCTAAGATTGTTTATGATAAGGAAAATGCAGAAGAAATTTTTGGAACAACAGATGAAAGTAAAATTAAAGATATACTTTGGCAAGAAGTAAAGAAAGTAAATAAGCAAATGCCAGCGTATAAATATATAAGAGACATAATTATAACAGACAAAGAATTAATAAAAACAACAACACAAAAAGTTAAAAGAGCAGAAGAAATAAAAACAGTTTTATAAATAGATTAGGGAAAGGTTAATATGCCTTTCCCTAATAATTTTGAAAAGTATGTAATATTTTTGTAACATTTCTGTAACAAAAACTTAACAGAAAAAATAACAGTATTATCTTGTAGTTTTTTGTAGGTTAATGTATAATAATAAAGAAAGCAAAGGTAAATACGCGTAAGATAAAGGAGGTAATTTACAATGTCTAAATCTGGCATAGTAAATGTGAGAATGGTTATCACAGAAGAAAAAATATTATCAAATATAGATAAAATTCAAAAATTAATAAATCCAAAAAGTAAAAAGCAAATCGTTCAATTAGAAGATGATACATACTTTAAGGATTTAATTGAATCAGTAAAAACATATTTAATTGAATATCCAAAAAAGAAAAACTTCCCAGCAAGTGTATACAAGGCAGCTTATGGGCTAGTTGAATATGCTACAAATCAATTTGAAGAAAATACAAAGAAAATAGAAGAATTAATTAGACAAAGAGAACAAAATATAGCTACAGCAGGACAATTAAAAGAAATATTAGAAGCAGTAGAAAACAAAGAAAAAGATTGGAAAGACCAAGTAAAAAAAGCAGAAGATGTATTTTCAGAAGATATTATAGAAACTCTAACAATAGTAGGAAAAGCAAAAGATACAGAGTCAGACGACTACAAAGATGCTATGAAATTATTACATGCTAGAATAAACAACCTAGAAGCAAATTTACATATAGAAATAGATATGGAAAGAATTGAAGATAGATCAAAAGCATTAAGTTACATAGGAATTGAAGTAGCAGATGCATTAAAATCAATACCTACACCAATAGAAGAACCAATAGTACAAGAAGTTGTTGAAGAACAACCACAAGAACAAGTTCAAGTACAACAAGCAGTTGCAGCAGAAGAACAACAAGCACAAGAACAACAATATGTTCAAGAAACAACATTTGAAGCTAAACCAAGTCTATGGCAAAGATTTAAAAATAGCAAATTTGTTAGAGCTATTAAAGCTATTACAAGAATTAGAATTGTACTTGATTATTCAGATGCACTTCCAGAAGGAAGAGGGGAAAATAATCAATAAAAATAAATTTTCATTAAAAGTCTAGATTTTATCTAGGCTTTTGTGTTATAATGAAAAACATGAACGGAAGAGGGTTGAAAAATAATTACAATTTT
>CALXFC010000097.1 GCA_944387485.1 uncultured Clostridia bacterium | reverse complement strand
AAATAAGAAAGACTTTATTGTACTAATGGGAAATATTTTAAGACTTAGAAATATATTATCTTCATTTGATAAATTTGTAGGAAATGAAATATTATCAGAAAGAGATTTTCAAGACTATATAGGAACATATACTGACCTATATGAAGAATTTAAATCAAGACCAGAAGAAGAGGAAAGTATTAAAGAAGATATAGTATTTGAGATGGAACTTGTAAAACAAGTAGAAGTAAATATAGATTATATTTTGATGTTGGTAGCTAAATACCATGCTTCAAATTGCGAAGATAAAGAAATATTAGGTTCTATTGATAAAGCAATAAAATCAAGTTTAGCACTTCGTTCAAAGAAAGAGTTGATAGACAAATTTATTTCAAAGATAAATGCAGATACAAATGTTTATAAAGATTGGGCTAAATTTGTAAAACAACAAAAAGAAATAGATTTAGAAAATTTAATTAAGGAAGAAAATTTAAATGAAGAAGCAACAAGAAAGTTTTTGGATAATTCTTTTAGAGATGGAGAAGTAAAAACAACAGGTACAGATATAGAAAAAATATTACCACCAATGAGAAGATTTGGAGGAGGTAATAGAGCAGAAAAGAAACAAACAATAATTGATAAGATAAAGAAATTCTTTGAAAAGTATTTTGGAATAAATAGTTCAAATGAAGATGAAAATAATGATATACAATATGATATTACAGATGAAGAAAATAAAAATAATTTAGCAATGGTTGCTGAGGAAGAGGAAGAATATAAGAAATAAGAATGATGGAGGATATGTATGTGGTTTAAGCTAATTTTTTCTTTAACATTTTTTGTAATGGCGATCATTTATACATTTTTCAAAAATATAAAAATAGATGCTACTACAATAGTATTAGTGTTAATGATTTTTTTACCATGGATTGTAAAGTATTTGAAAAGCTTAGAATTAAATGGAATAGGAAAAATAGAATTGATTTCAGAAGAAGAAAGACAAAGGCTTAACGAGAAAGTTAACAAGATAGAAAATAATAATAATTCGATAGAAATAGAAGAAAAATATTTAAATTTTGATGATATGAAATTAAGTTTAGCAGCTTTAAGAATTGATATAGAGGAAAAGTTACAAAAAATTGCTCAAAAGAATCAACTAAATGCTAATAGATATGGAATTATGAAGTTATCAAGTTTACTATATGATCATGGATGCATTAATAATTCAGAATATACGATTATCAAAGATATAATTGGAATTTTAAATAAAGCTGTACATAGCAGATTAGAGGACTATGATTTGAAATCATATAATTCTATTATTAAAATTGCAAGTAAATTAATAAGTTCACTAGATGAAAAAATATAATGCGAAGATATAAATAATACAAAAAGTTTGGAACCATTAAATTATTGGGATTGTAACAAGAACTAAAGTGAGAACAGAAGAAAAGAAGTTATGATTATTAAACAGATAAAAAGTGAAAAATTAGAACGGACTTAAAGAAGAAAAAAGGAAATTTGATTTGAAGAAATAATCAATTTTATATAAAATAATACATATGGAGAATAATCAATGAAAAAAATCAAACCAGATGACTATTATAATAATGGAATATTTGAAATGGCTAGATATGGTGAAACTATAGAATTTAAGAATAATATGTCTGAAAAGATGAAAAATAAAATTAAAAAGGAATTATCAGACAATTATGAGGAAACTAAAAATAAAATTAATGAGACAATAGAGAAGATAAGAAATATTGTAAAAAAACAGAATTCCGTAGAATTGTTAAAGATGGCTACACTTATGTCAAAAATGAACTATATAAATATATATTCAGAATTACAAATAGGAAAAGGGGCTATAATTGCTACACAAGCCTTAAAATATATTCAAGCGACGATAGTTTCACAAAAAAATGAAAATATAGAAAAATTTGAAGAGGGAAAATATTATGAAATACTTAATCTAATAGAAGAATTATATGTTCTATTAGACAGGTTTATAATTAGTTATTGTATTAAATTTAACAAAAATAATGAGGAAATAAAACTAATAGAAGCTAGTTTTTTATTGAATTTTGTAGATGGAAAAAGATATTCATTTCAAGAAATTATAGCTATAAAAGAATTACTATATCCATATAAAGAAATATTTTATGAATGTTTTAAATTTGATATTAATTTATTCTTTGATGGAATGGAAAAAATACAGCATGCTTTTACACATGGACTAAATGATAATATAAGAAAAATGGATAGTATCATGAAAATAGTTAATTTAGCAGCTCCTAGTCAAAAAGAAATGAAAAAAAGCCGAGAGGTAATAGATAATCTAATAGGATTGGGTTTACACAATGTTTCAAAAATTACAAATTGGCCAAAGGAATTTATTCATGAATTATCATATGAAATTGGAGAATGCAAAAACTTTTTTGATGACTCTGAATATTCTGGTTGGCCTATATTTAAAAATCCATTAAGAAGAAAACCTTTTATTATTTTAAATGGAAGTGCATACTGCCTCTCTATTCAAGATTTATTTGATAATATTTATAGAATTATACTAAAAATAATGAGAAATAAACTTCCAGAGAAAAGTAGTGAAATAAATCATATTCAAGGCGAAACGGCAGAGTTTACAGTAGGAAGTTTATTTAAAAAAATTATTCCAGATTCAAAAGTTTACATATCTAATTATTATCATATAAGAGGTCAAAAAGAAATGGGAGAAAATGATTTGATTATAACATATGATAATAATTTGATTTTAGTTGAAGTAAAGTCTGGAGCATATACTCCCGATTTTGCAATAGAAAATTTTGAAAGCAATATAAAATCTATCAAAAGTTTAATAGAGAAAGCGGACAACCAAAATAAAAGAACTCTTGAATATTTCTATTCAAAAGAAGAATGCCCAATATATGATTCAAATAATTCGAATAAAGAAATAAAAACAACTATAAAGATAGGAGAATACAAGAATATAATTAAATTTTGTATTACGGTAGATAGTTTCAATGAAATAGAAGCACAAGCAGAAAAAATAAAATATTGTAATTTAAACGATGAAACAATTGTAATATCATTAGATGATTTTAGAGTTTATGCAGAATATTTTTCATCACCAACTAAATTTTTTCATTATATTGAACAGCGTAAGAGAGCTATTTCGGTAAATCAGCTTGAATTAAAAGATGAATTGGATCATTTAGGCATGTATATAGAAAAAAATATGTACTCTCTATATGCAAGTAAAATGAAAGCAAATAAAACAAATTTTTATGGATTTAGAGAAGAACTAGATAAATATTTTCAATCTTTATATTTGAAAGAAGAAAATATCAAGAAGCCAGAAGTTAGAAATCCAAAAATAATAGAAGATATAATAAAATTTTGTGATAAAAATCATATACATAATAGTGTTGCGATGACAAATTATTTGCTTGATATATGTATAGAAGACAAAGAGGAATTAAATAATTCTATAGAAAAGCTATTGAAAGAAAATAAAATTTGTGAAAATCCAAAAACAATTTTTATGACTGGAGAATATAGTTTATTAACATTTATACATAAAGGTACACAGAGAAATTTAGAAGAAGAGAGAAATCATTCAATTGCAGTAATGAAAATATCAAATATAGAAAAAATC
>CALXFC010000096.1 GCA_944387485.1 uncultured Clostridia bacterium | reverse complement strand
ACCTCCTTTAGAGCCATTTGTAAAGCTTTCATGTTTCCATCTATTACTTCTGGCTTTTTAGCAAATTTATGTTTAAAAGATCCTTCCATATCTTTAATTAATTCCTCATCTGTCATTATTCCACTTATTTTTACAATTCCAGCAAGCATTGGAGTATTAGGGAAATATCTTCCTAAAGCTTCTAAAGATATTTTTCTTGCATCTAATGTATAAATATCTCCTTTGTATCCTTTTAATTCTTTTCTTAATACTTCTGCTGGTTTTGTTGTGTTTATTAAAATTGCCCCATCTTCTTTTAGTCCTGATGTTACATCTACTGACTCAAGTAAAGTGTCATCTACAACTACAACATAATCTGGATAATAGATATTACTATGTATTGTAATAGGTTCATCACTTATTCTGTTGTAAGCTGTAATTGGTGCTCCCATTCTTTCTGGTCCATATTCAGGAAATCCTTGAATATATTTTCCAGTATTGAATGCTGCATCTGCTAGTAGCAAAGAAGCTGTTTTAGCACCTTGTCCACCTCTACCATGCCATCTAATTTCTATCATGTTACTCATTTCTATTTAGCCTCCTTTTCAAAATTTTTATATAATTTTCTACACGCTTAGTATATTCCCAAAACATCTTAATGTCAAGAATATTTATCTAATTTGACCAGTAAGTTTCCCTTCTGTTTTTTGGGACGGAGTCAAAAAACAGTTTTTTAATTTTAGCTTTCAGGCTTTTAAGAAATTTTATTTTATATATAAACTAAATACTGTTTTTTGACTCCGTCCCAAAAAACAGCATTTTATTGTTAATTTATAAATTCTTTTAATCTTTTTTCCACTTCTCCAGCAGATGACATATTCATAATCTCTTCACTAAGTTTAGCACAATCTTTTGAATCTAAATTATTAATTGTTTTTCTAGCTCTTAATATACTATTTGAATTCATTGAAAATTCATCTAGTCCAAGTCCAACTAGAAGAGGAATGAATGTTGGATCTCCTGCTGCTTCACCACACATACCACAAATAATATTTGCTGAATGTGCTCCATCTATTGCCTTTTTGATTAATTGTATTACTGCTGGATGATATTTTGTATATAATTTAGAAATCTTTTCATTTCCTCTTTCTACTGCTACTGTATATTGAATCAAGTCATTTGTTCCTATACTGAAGAAATCACATTCTTTAGCTAATTTGTCTGCAATTAATGCAGCTGATGGTATTTCTATCATAATACCTACTTGAATATTTTTATCATATGAAATATTTTCATCATCTAATTCTTTTTTACATTCTTCTAGTATTTCTTTAGCTTCTCTTAATTCATCTATAGAAGATATCATTGGGAACATAATAGCTAATTTTCCAAAAGCACTTGCTCTTAATATCGCTCTTAATTGAGTTTTGAAAACACTTGGTCTATCTAGACACAATCTAATAGCTCTATATCCTAAAAATGGATTTGCTTCTTTTTCTAGTTCTAGATATTTTAAATCTTTATCTCCTCCGACATCTAATGTTCTAATAATTGCTTCTTTACCTTTCATAATTTCTGCTACTTCTTTATATGCTGTAAATTGACTTTCTTCTGATGGCATAGCGTCACTATCCATATATAAGAATTCACTTCTAAATAGACCAACTCCTTCTGCTGTGTTATTTAGTGCAATTTTTGCATCTGATGGAAGTCCAATATTTGCATATAATTTAACTTTTATTCCATCTTTTGTTATGCTTTCCTGATTTTTATATTTTTCTAATTCTATTTTTTCTTCTTCTAACCTTTTTTCTAAATCTAATAATTTTTGTTTTTCTTCCTCTGTTGGATTAATATAAATTTCTCCAGATGTTCCATTTATAGCAATACTGTCACCATTTTTTAATACTTTTGTAGCATCTTTTACCTTGGTAATTGCTGGAATTGTATGTGTTCTTGACATAATAGCTGTATGTGAATTTTCTCCTCCTAATTCTGTTACAATTCCAGATATATTATTAAAATCTAATTTTGCGGTTTCTGATGTTGTTAATTCTTCTGCAACAATTATTGTATTTTGCTCTAATTTTGTTAAATCAATGTTTTCTTCTTTAAATAATTTTCCTAATATTCTATTTTTTATATCTAAAATATCTCTAGATCTAGAAGCCATATATTTGTCATCCATATTTTCAAAAATTTGTATTACACTATTAAATCCAACTTCTACAGCATATTCTGCATTATAGTTTGAATTCTTAATAGCATTTTCTGTTTCTGAAATTAATGATGGATCTTGAAGTATCATAAGATATGCCTGCATAATTTCTGCTTCTGTTCCTGTAATATTTTTCATTTGATTTTCTGTTTCATTTATTACTTCTTGTAACGCTTCATGAACTCTTGCTAACTCTTGATCTATTTGTTCTTTTTCAATTGTTTTCTTTTCTATTTTTCTTTCTGTTTTCTTTAATACAACTACTTTTCCAAATCCTATACCTCTTGAAATGCCATTCCCTTTTAGCATGTATATCCTTCCCTTTAATATGTATTTAGGTTTTATGGATAAACCTATAAACCTATTTTTTTATTCACCAAAATTATTTTCAAAACCTTTTTTTATTTCTGATAGAGCTTTTTCTTCATCTTCTCCATCACATTCAATTTCAATTTCTGTATTATATTTTATTCCTGCTGACATAATAGCAAGTATTGATTTTGCATCAATGGTTTTTCCATCAACATATAATTTTATTGTGCTTTTAAATGTTGCCGCTAGTTTTGCAAGTTCACTTGCTGGTCTTGCATGTAACCCTGTTTCATTTGTTAATATAATTTTATCTTTTAGCATAATTTTTACATTCCTTCCTTTACTGTTTTTTTCTTTTCGTATTCAGGCAAATTCTTTTTTAACATTGCCATAATAGCTGTAGAAACTATAGCTCCTATTACAATAGCTAATAAATATTTAACAGGATGTCCTATAGTTGCTATTACAAATATTCCTCCATGTGGTGCCATAAGTGTACAATTAAAGAACATTGAAAGTGCTCCTGTTACTGCTGATCCAACAACAAATGCTGGTATAGTTCTTAATGGATCTGCTGATGCAAAAGGTATTGCTCCTTCTGATATAAATGACAATCCCATAATATAGTTTACGTATGCTGCTTGTTTATCTTTCTTAGGAATTTTCTTTGGAAATGCTGTTGCTAAAAATGCAATAGCAAGCGGAGGTACCATTCCTCCTGCCATAACTGCTGCCATAATATCATATTGTCCTGATGCTAACATTCCTGTTCCAAATGTATATGCTGCTTTATTAATAGGTCCTCCTAAGTCAACAGCCATCATTCCCCCTAATATTAATCCTAATATTACTTTATTTGCACTACCCATTGATGATAAATAATCATTTATTCCTGTATTAATTGCTGCTACATATGGGTTTATTAATAGCATCACTGCACCCATTATTAATATTCCAAATACAGGATATAAAAGAATGGTTTTTATACCTTCTATACTATCTGGCAAGTAACTACATAATTTCTTTAATCCCAGTACAATATATCCTCCTGCAAAGCCTGCAATTAAAGCCCCTAAAAATCCTGAACTTACTAATGTAACATCACTATTTGTAAGTGAGCTAAATGTTGTTCCTTGTACTGCTAAAATTCCACCTGCAAATCCGACCACTAAACCTGGTCTATCTGCAATACTCATTGCAATAT
>CALXFC010000095.1 GCA_944387485.1 uncultured Clostridia bacterium | reverse complement strand
TACTATTACTTCTCCCATAATTTTCCTCCTTAGGATTTTAAAAACACATTTTTCAATAGTTATATAATATAACGAAAATAGCAAAAAGTCAATTAAATTCACATAAAAATAACAAAAATATTTCTAAAATATTACAAAATGATTACATTGTCTATATTACTAGGGAAATCAATGTCTATTATTAATATTTTATTTTTCTATTAATTTAAATTTACTATAAAAATTAATGCAGAGGTTTCTATCTATTATGATAGTAACCTCTACTTTTTATTTTTCATTTATAATTAATTTTTCTATTAATATAATTAATCTATTATAAGACAAACTCTAAAAGTATAATGACCGCCAAAATCACTAATTGCTAAATCATGTATTCTACTAAACTAGTCCGGTAGAAAATTCACTACTCTACTTATCTAAAATATGTTTTTAGATTTCAGCTCTACATTACATAAAGTACGAAACGGAAGGAATTGTCGGTGTTAGCTGTCCCGTCGTTGCTAAAACGGGAACTGCTAGGATAGTTAATGTAGTAAAAGCCTCCCCTGCTGACCCACTGAATGACCGAGTAGGCAGAATTCTTTTCTGCTATATATTCATAATAATTTCCTTCTAAATCATATATATTGCATACTCTATCTGCTTCATTTTGTCCTGATGTTTCTAGTGAACTTTTATGTCTACTTGCACTCTCTGTTGTTACATCAAATGTCTTATTTTCTCCATCTTGTTTTCCATCTACAAATGCCATTGTCATATCCCATTGTATTCCTGAACATAATGCACTTTTTACATTTGCATTATTTATAAATTCCTTTGCAATTGTTTTGCAACCTTTAAATTCTCCATTATATGCATCTTCTACTGTAATATTATTCCATACTGTTGCTCCACTTTTACTTACTAATGTACTTTCTCCTTCTTTTCCCGCCTCATATCTTGAAATATAAAATCCACCTTTACTTGTTACTGCTTCTCTTTCTGCATTTTCATTATCTGTTTCATTATCATTTGCTGGTTGTATTTTATCTGGTAAATATCCTGTGTCTGTAAATGCTGTTTCTGAAATTTCTGTAAATTCATAACTTGTATTTCTTTCATAATCTCCTGTTACTGGTATCCATACAAATTGGTTTCCTCTTCCATCTTCTATTACTAATCCATTATTTACATTTTCAGTTGTTGGTGCTGATGTTCCGTCTCCCCAACTTGATGTTTTTGTATCTACTGGTTTAAATCCTGCTGGTATTATTGGATTCATTGCTGTTCCTGTTTCTTCTCCATTTATTGTACTATTATTTTCATATAATCCTGTTTCTACATCATCACTTCCTAAATAATCATCTAATTTTCCTTCTATAGTATATACAGGCTCGTTTGTTGTTATTGCTCCTGTTTCCTCATTTACTTGGCTTGCCTCTGAAATAACCTTTTTATTAATTAATTCATTAATAATATCATCCATAGTAGCATCTTTATTTTTATTTTCCGCATCTATAATTGCTGTATTAATCTTTTCTTCCCATTGTATATATTCTGCATCACTTTTAGCTCCTTTTGCTTTATTTATTATACTATCATTACCTGTTATCGCTCCTAATGTTATGCCTGCTAATATTATTAATACTGCAATTGTTACAACAAGTGCTATAAGTGTAATTCCTCTATTTCTTTCTTTTTCAGTTTCTAACATCTAGTTTCCTCCTCTTCTTTATAAAATATCACAAAAGACAGTAACAGAACTCTCCTACATGTCTCGCTACTATCCTTTTATTCATTTTACTTTCTTTATGCTTACTCCATTATCTCTAATTATTTTTCCTATCATTCTTTCTCTTTTTCTACGTTATACTCTTTAATATATTTATACTATAAAAATCCCCTTTTTGCAATATTTTTCACTGTTGTAACACAATTGTAATATAAAAAGAAATAGAAAAAACTTCTATTTCTTTAAATAATCTATTTTTACAAAGTCTATATATTTTTCTAGGGAATTTCCTTGTGCTAATCACCCCTTAAATTATATCTTCGTCCCATAAAATATTATCATTTTTTTATATTTTATTTTTCATTTATAATTAATTTTTCTATTAATATAATTAATCTATTATAAGACAAACTCTAAAAGTATAATGACCGCCAGAATCACTAATTCCTAAACCACGATTTCTACTAAAATTAAATATACCTGCATTTTCACCTTCATAGTAATATCCTCCTCTTACAAAGAACGGATTATCTGAATATGCAAAATATGAGAAATCATTATTCCAACCTTTTGTTTCATATGTTGCATCACCTTTCTTGTAATCAGTTTCAGTTGTATCACCTGTATATGCAGTTGCATATCTAGTACTTTTTCCTCCTTCGTTTGCAAATGAGCTTCCATTAGTCTCTAAAAACTCCCTTGTACTTCCATTATAATATCCTGCTACATATTCTATGTTTCCTCCAGACATATCATAAATTCCATATACATTTCCTGTTGTACTTTGATTTGAATTTGCTTCAATATCTCCTTCTGCAGTTAAGAAATCTCCTTGTGAATTATCATTTACTGATATCTCTGTACCTGCTCTTCCATAATCACTCCATGATAAATACGCTACCGCTCCCCATTCACTATTTTTTAACATATGACTATTTAAGGCTTTTGCATAATTTATTGCATTTGTATACATGTTTCCTATTGTTAATCCTGCCCAAGCATATTTTCCCTCTTGAACTGCTAAGGCTAAATCAGTATGATCACTTAACAATATATTTCCTGTATCAATATCATCTGTTATAACACTACTTTGATCTGACTTTTTTACTAAACTACTTTCATATTTTCCTATCCATATTCCAGGTATTTCTGAATCCCATTCTCCATTTGCATAACTAGTTGATTCTCCATCTCTGAATGCTGGGTGTATTGTATATCCGTCATCCGCTGTTGTTTGACTTGTTTTGATGAATTTTATGTCTATAGTTCCTCCATCTTCTGGTGTTCCTGGTGTATTATATGTTATTTTATATTCATATCTTGGTATCCATACAAAATAACTTTCTATTCCATCAACTGTAATTTTTGCATTTGCCCATTGTTGCTTATTATAATCATAACTAGAATTAGTTTTATCTGTTACAAATTCTTGCTTATCTTCATCCCACTTTACTAGTTCCATATTATCTTTTATTGCTGGTGTATTTACTCCTTTTTCATCACTCCAACTACCATCTGCCTTTTCTATTTCTTCTACTTCTTCTACATCATCACTTTCTAAATAATCATCTAATTTTCCTTCTATAATATATACAGGTTCATTTGTTGTTATTGCTCCTGTTTCACTATTTACTTGAGAACTATCATCAATTATATTTTTATTTATTAACTCTTCTATTATTTCCTCTAACGTTGTATTTATGCTTCTATTTTCTACTTCCATAATTGCAGCTTCGATTTTTTCTTCCCATTGTGAATATTCAACATCATTTTTAGCTTCTTTTGTTTTGTCAACCAAGCCATAATCACCCATTATCGCTCCTATTGATATTCCTGCTAAAATTAACAAAACAATAATAGTAACAACAAGTGCTACAAGCGTAATTCCTTTATTCTTTTTCTTTATGCTTTCTAACATCTAGTTTCCTCCTTTTTTCCAAAATAGTGCAAAAGACAGCAACAAAACCCATCTCACAGGTTTTGCTACTATCTTTTTATCCATTTTTATTCTCTTTATATTTACCTCTATTATCTTTAACTATTTTCTTTACCATTTCTTTCCTCTTTTCTTTCGTTATATTCTATAAGATATTTATACTATAAAAATCTTACTCTTGCAATATTTTTTCATTGTTTGTAACACAATTGTAATATAAAAAGAAATAGAAAAAACTTCTATTTCTTTAAATAATCTATTTTCATAAAATCCATATATGGGTCTTGGAAATTTCCTTGTCCTAATTCTCCATA
>CALXFC010000094.1 GCA_944387485.1 uncultured Clostridia bacterium | reverse complement strand
ATATTTTAAGGGAGGAATTTGTCATGGCAACAAATCCAATGCAAAGAAAAGCAAGAAATTCATTTTTATTAGGTATGCTAGTAATGTTGATTTTAACAGGAATAGTTATAGCATTTTTAGTTATGCAATTAATGAGCAGAATACAAGAAGAAAGAGCAAGCCTATCAAATATGGTAAATGCTTATGTTTTAAATCAAGATGTAAAATCAGGACAAGTAATTACAAACGATATGCTAACATTAACTCAAGTTGATAGAACTTTAGTTCCAAGTAATGCAACAAGTGATCTTACAGTATTAGAAAATTATGCATTACAAGATAAGGATGGTAATCAAATATCAACACAATATGATAATCAAGGAAATGCTACTATGTATATAACAGTTGATAATAGTAGATATGAAGTGCAACAAGATGAAGAAACAGGAAATTATTATATTGAAAGAAATGGACAAAATGAGTATTTAGAATTAAATAGTGTTCCAATAGTTGCTAAAGTTAATATGAATGCAAACACATTAATAACAACAGATTTAATTAGCAGAGGAGATAGTGTTGTTCAAGATGATGTAAGAAAGCAAGAATATAATGTTGTTATATTACCAATGGATTTAACAACAGGAGATTATATAGATGTAAGACTAATGTTACCAAATGGACAAGATTTTATCGTTGTATCTAAGAAAGAAGTTGAAATACCAATAATTAATGGAGTTGATTCATCAGACACAATATGGATTAACTTGTCAGAAGATGAAACATTACACATGAGCTCTGCGATAGTAGATGCAGCAAAAATTAATGGAGCAAAATTATATGCAACTAAATATACAGAACCAGGAATGCAAAATGCTGCAACACCAACATATATTGTTAGTGCAGAAAATTCACAATTATTACAAAGAGATCCAAATATATTACAAAATGCCATGAATTCAATAATAGCAAGATATAATCAAGTAGATAGTGCAAATATAAGAAATAACTATATTAACAGTGAAATAGAAAATCAAGGAGATCAAGCAAATACAAATCTACAAACGAACATGGAAGAAAGTATAACAAAATCTCAAGAATCAAGACAAGACTATTTAGATTCATTGTCAGGAGCAACAACGACAACAACTACAACGACTACAGAATAAAATATAAAGAAGGAGAGAAACTTTATGAAAAGGATAGGATTTATAGGAGGTTATGATAAAACTGATTTAATTATATATATAGCAAAAATATTAACTGTACTAGGAAATAGGGTACTAGTGATTGATGCAACGGTGAGCCAAAAAGCAAGATATGTTGTACCTGTTATAAATCCAACTCTAATGTATGTAACAGAATATGAAGATGTTGATATAGCTGTAGGTTTTAAAAATGAGGATGATGTTAAAAAATATTTAGGAATTTCAGGAAATCTAGATTCTGAGTATGACATAATACTTGTTGATACAGATAACGCGGAAGGTTTTCAAAGATTTTATTTAGAGGAAGCAGAAAAAAATTATTTTGTAACATCTTTTGATGCATATTCATTAAAAAAGGGATTGGAAGCATTGATAGGTCTTAAAAGTGCTATAACTTTAACAAAAGTACTTTTTTCAAAAGAAATGCTAAAAGAGGAAGACGACTATCTGAATTTTCTATCTTTAGGATACAAAATAATATGGAATGATTACAGAATATATTTTCCAATAGAAAATGGAGATTTAAGTGTTATATATGAAAATCAAAGAGTTGCAAAAATAAAGTTCAAGAAATTAAGTGTACAGTATAAGGATGGTTTAGCATATATAACTGATGAAATACTAGGGAATGTTGGAGAAAGTATGGTTAGAAAAGCTATAAAAACAATAGAAAAAGGAGCGTAAAAATGTCAGTTGTAACATTTTGGAACAATAAAAGAGAAGAAACAGGAAAAACGTTAGCAATAGTAGCGATTGCTACACATATGGCTATAGAACATAATTCTAGAATATTGGTTATTTCAACAGGACATAAAGATACAACTCTAGATCGTTGCTTTTGGGAAGAAAAGAAAAAGAGAAAAAATTTAGGATTATTTGGACCAAATACGAATATTACTATAGAAGATGGAATTGTAGGATTAGAGACATTAATGAAAAGCAACAGAGTATCGCCAGAACAAATAACAAATTATACTAAAATAATATTTAAGGATAGATTAGAAATATTACCAAGCTTTAAAGGTGAAAAAATCGAGTATGAAGAAATGAAAGTTAATTATCCAGATATAATTAGTTTAGCTAATAATTATTATGATTTAGTTTTTGTTGATTTAGATGATGAGTTAGGTGATAAAGTATCAAACCAAATTTTAGAAAAATCAAATTTAGTTGTTGCATGTTTAAGCCAAAGATTAGCTAGTATAAATAATTTTATGAGAATAAGAGAAGAAATACCAGTTCTCAATTCTTCGAAAACATTATTGTTAATAGGAAGATATGATAAGTATTCTAAATATACAATAAAAAATATAACAAGATATATGGGAGAAAAAAATAAAGTTTCAACAATACCATATAATACATTATTCTTTGAAGCGTGCGAAGAAGCAAAAGTACCAGATTTATTTTTAAGACTTAGAAGAATTGACGAAGATGATAGAAATGGAATATTTATGTCAGAGATAAAGAGGGCTGCAGATAATATTATGTATAGATTACAAGACTTAGCGATGAAGATGTAAGGAGGGTGGACAAACCATGACAATTACGAACATTGTTCTAATATTAGTTGTTTTAGCTATTGCGGGATATGCGATTTTTTATGTAATAAAAAAGAAAAAAACAGCAGAAGTAGAAACAACTGTCAATGTAGACGACAAGACCTATACTATAGAAAAGATGACAGAGTTTGTAAAGAGAAGACTAGACGAAATTACAAAAATAAATTTATATGATATAGGCCTTTCAGAAGAAGAGTTAAAGAGAAGGAAAAACAAGAAGTATGAATTAAAGAAAGCATTAAAAGGCTGTACATATGGAGATGTTAATGATAAAAGGTATGTAAAAGAATTAATTTATGATTTATTAGAAAAAGAATATGGAGTAACAGAATCTAATATATCTAAAGCAATACCATTTGATATACCATCTTTACTTACACCACAAGATAAGTTTGATATTTTAATCTATGCATATAAAAAAGAATTTGGATATGAAGCTTTAACAGAATTGATAAAAAAATATGATTTAGCAGAATTAAAATATATGGAAGGAGAAACAAAACCTTCTTATGTAATTACAAAGGATGAAATAGAAGATATATTTGAAAAAGAAAACTTAGTACTAGCTTTTTCTGATAAATTAAATGTAGTAGTGCAAAGAATTTATCAACATTACAAAGGATATAGTAGTATTGATGAAATAAGAGATATGAATATAGATGGTGTTTCTGGTGGTGTATCAGGACTTCCAGAAAGCTTCTTAAGTCAAGTTGCACAAACAGATGGAGGAGATTATTTAAATCAAATTGCAGAACATAAAGTTCCAAGAGCTTGTGATAGTATTTGGATATTCTTCCAAGGTAAATCAATACGTTTAGCATTTTTATCATTTGGGACAGAAGCTGAACTAAAAAGAGTATGTCAAAATATTTATAAATATAATAATCCGGGACAGTTATCAGATACAAATGGTTATAAAATTAATGAGATGAAAGATGGATCTCGTGTAGTAGTTGTAAGACCTAGTATGTCTGAAACATGGGCATTTTTCGTAAGAAAATTCGACGTTAAACGCTCAACTTTGGAACAATGGTTTAAGGGAGAGCCTGGAAGTAGTGAATCAATAGAATTATTAAAATATTTAGTAAAAGGAGCAAGAATTATATCAATTACTGGTGAGCAGGGTTGTGGTAAAACAACAATGCTTATGGGGATGATTGAAAATATATATGAAACAATGAACATCCGTGTTCAGGAAACTGCATTCGAGCTTCACTTAAGAAAAATATATCCAACAAGAAACATATTAACATTCCGTGAAACTGAAACAATTTCAGGACAGGAAGGTTTGGACGTTCAAAAGAAAACTGATGGTTCTGTTAACATCATTGGTGAGGTTGCAACTGACCACGTTGCTGCATGGATGATACAAGCAGCTCAAGTTGCATCTAAATTTACATTATTTACTCACCATGCTAAGAC
>CALXFC010000093.1 GCA_944387485.1 uncultured Clostridia bacterium | reverse complement strand
ACATCGCTAAGATTCAAGACACTAGCCCCCTTTCCGCCTTTGAGAAAAAGACTGGCCTTTTCAAGCGAAAGGTTGCTTACTATATTACAATAATTTACAATAAAAAACAAGCGAACATAAACGCATTTTTAAATTATTCTTATTTAATATTAAAAGAAATTTTGCAAGGAAAGTCCCCACAAAATCCCCAAAAACACAAACTAAAAGGGTTTTAAATAAACTTAATTAAATCTCTTTAAACTGTTTTAAATTTCTATTAAACACTTGAAATATAAGTGAAAATTCTATATTATAGTTATATCAATTAATTGAGAAAAAGAGAGTTTTCAAAGAAACATCGCACTTGTAATGCGAGGGTCATCCGTTCGAATCGGATAAGTGGCTCCAATAAAGGTCATTAGTCTTGCAGAAGCTTGATTATTGGCTTTTTTATTTTGCTCAAAAATCAAATTTTTAAGACTAATTTTCTCTTTTCTCTTAGTACCCAGCTAGTCCCCAAATATTCCAAAAAAGTATGCTATCTAGCAAACATTTTTTAGGCGGCAACTCTTTCTTTCTGAATAATTCTTGTAAATATTTCTTTTAAAGTTTTATCATATAATTGTACATAATTTATAATATCTTACAACTTTGATAGAGTAGCTATATTGATAACTACTCTTATTTATGATAGGATATAGCAAAGATAAAATTTAATTTGTAGGAAGAAAAATATGGGATTTGTTTTTTATTTAGTAATATTGGCATTGCCATTTATAGCAGGTGCAATAATAATATGGCTACTAAGTACGAAATTAATAAAGAGTAGAATTATTAAAATCTTAATAGTTATAGGTATTTTAATTGGGGTGTGGGTAATATTAAGCAATATTAAGTATGAAAGACCCAATGACCTATGTAAAGAAATGACGGAAATTAGTGACAATCAGAGTCTAGTAGGCTTATCAAAAGAAGAAGTTGAACAAGTATTAGGAAAACCAAAATATGAATTTAATGATGAAACTAGAAATCTCTATGCTTACTATGCTGGAACACTGGATAAAGGTTCGTTTTTGGGTAATACAACTATTCTTTTTGATTGTGCTTATGGGTGTGAACTTAGAATAGTATTCGACGAAAGTGATAAGGTGGAATATACTTCGGTAGAACTTATTCCTTAAAAAAGTTATATAAATTAGTGATTTATTAAAAAATTAATTTGGAGTTTAATATGAAAAGAAGTTTATTAGTAATACTTGAAAAAAATACAGTTTTTATGGACTTTAGCATAAGAAAGAAAATATCAAGTAAAATTTAATAAATTATATGGGGAGATTTTATGAAAGAAAATTTAAAGATAATAGGTATAATTATAATATGTATAATTGTTTTTGGAGGTTTACTTTTTTTAAAATATGCTTTAAAAAATGAAAGACCTAATGAATTGTGCAAAGAAATGACGGAAATTAGTAATAAACAGATTCTTATAGGTTTATCCAAAGAAGAAGTGGAAGAAATATTAGGAGAACCAGGATATAAGTTTGATAACGAAACTGGAGATGTTTATGCGTACAATGCTGGAAAATTAGATAGAGGAATATTTTTGGGAAATACTTGTATTCTCTTTGGTTGTACTTATGACTGTGAATTAAGAATATCTTTTGATGAAAATGACAAGGTGAGATATACTTCAATACATACAAATGCCTAAAAGTATATAGATAAATTATAATTAATTTGAGAAATAGTATTGAAGATGATGGGGAAATATTATGAATAATAAAAAAGAGTGGAATGAAATTGAAGAAGATAATAAAAAAA
Source organism: uncultured Clostridia bacterium (assembly GCA_944387485.1). Classification (GTDB taxonomy): domain Bacteria; phylum Bacillota; class Clostridia; order TANB77; family CAG-508; genus CAG-269. Next base: position 2,683 of record CALXFC010000093.1, on the reverse strand, counting down.
GAAAAAGTAATATTGTAGGACAGTATGGTTTTGATATAGAAGAATATACTAAGGAAAAACTAAGTAAAGAATCACAAGAAAAAGAAAAAAAGAGAAATAAGAGAATAAAGGTAATAATAGTATTAGTAATAATTTTAGGTATATTCTTACAGATAAATTCAATAAGTAAGCAAGGAAAAAATAGAATAGAAGAAAAAGTGATAAACGAAGTAGAAAATACGTCATTTAATGAAGATGTTGAAATAGTTTCAGAACAAACTTATTGGAAAGGAAGAGGCTTTTATAAACTAAGAGTAAAAGATACACCAGATATAGTATATAATGCTGTAGTAACTGGAGATGATTTTGGAAAAACAGGTTATTCAGATGATTTTCAGTCAAGATATTATAAATATTATTTTGAAAAATGGGAAGATGAAGAAAAATATAAATTTATACCAAATGAAGTTTATGAAGATTGCACATATGGATTAATTACAAAGAAAAACTGGCGTCTAACATTTTACACATATATAGAAGTGAATACCTATGAAGAAATGTTAGAAGCAACAGAAGATATAAATAGGTTATTAGAATTTATTGGTAATAGAAAAATACCTGTACTAAGCTATATTAAAGTAGGTGATAAATTTATAATACCAGTAGGGGAAACTAATGAAGAAGTAAGAGAAAATTTTAAGAAACAATATGAAGATGCTATTAGATAAATTTAAATTGTTATAAAATAAAAATCCCCATTTTACACGAGGAATTTTATTCTAAACAAGAGGATTAACTTCAAATTTTATCTTAAAATCTTTAAATTCATCTAATTTATTTTTCTCTAAGCAATCCATATAATCTTCTAATTGTTCTTGTGTTTTACAAGCAGCAATTATAATAGGATTTAATGAATAATGAAACATAATATCAACCGCAAATTTAAAGGCATCAAGAACAGATTTTGACTCTCTATCTCTAACTAAAGAATATGCTTCCCTAAATCTTGCGACAACAGGATGTTTCATATAGTAATCTAAAGATAGAACAAATTCTTTATTAATAACATCTTCGTAAGATTTATAAGAGTCTGGGTATTGTTCTAAATATAAAAGTATTTCATGTTTTGAAAAAGGAAGAAATACTTTTTTTAATTTCTCTGAAATTAAAAGAGTATCATTATCTTCAAAAGTTTTTTCATCTATTGTATTGTTATTTTCTTTATTTAAAGTAGATTCCTCTTTGGTTATTCCATTAGATTTGCTATTTATCTCATGTTTTAAATTATTATTAATATCTTTTAAATTAAATTCAGTATTAAAAGAAGCTAAATATTTCTTAACAATATTCTTTTGGAAAAATGTTTCTATTTTTATATCATTTAATAAAACTTTGGATTTCACATCATTACTTTTTACTGAAAAGTCATTTATCATATCTTTTAATTTTTGAATTTGATCAAAATAATTTTCTTTATTATCAGGTGATTCCTCAAGTTTAATTAATAATTTAACAATATCATCTAAAATTTGAGAAGAATCATTTTTTAATTCTTGTACTACTTGTATATTGTTATTAATTTTTCCAAAAATATCTTGAACTTCTGATAATAAATTAAGGAAATCTGTATTAGATTCATTATTATTAGAATCAGAAATTAGATTATGTAAGTTATTAATAAAATTAACAATAATGTCTCTGTTATGTAATTCTTTAGAAACAATTTCATCTAATTTTTCATTTTCTAAGTTAGCATTATTAATAAAATCAAATTCATTTGATGTAAAATAATTGTTTAAAAAGTCTAAATTATAAGAAGTATTTGTTTCCATATCTAAAATCTCCTTTTTTTATCATATTTATATTTAAAGTATAACATAAAAAAACATAAAAAACTATTACAAATAAGAAACAAAAAAATGACAAATAGCACATTTTTGTAACAAAAATGTAATAAAAATGACAAGAGTGTGCAATTGAATAAGTGTATATTTTATAGTAAAATTTAGATAAGAATAAATTAGGAGGGATACGCTATGAAGAAAACAAAAAAGAGTCATGCAATTATAGTATTAATTGTGTTATTACTAGCTTTAGCTATAGGTTATGCAGCATTTAGTTCAGCTTTAACAATTAATGGTACAGCTACTGGAACAGGAACTTGGGATGTAAAATTCCAAAGTGCAGCATTAAAAGATGCAGAAGGTCAAACTGATTCATCTCATGGATCAGCAACAGTTGGAGGAGAAAATAGCAATACAATAACAGCAACTATAAATTTAGCATATCCAGGTGATGGAGTAATTCTAGAAGCAGTTGTTGTAAATAATGGTAATACACCAGCAAAATTAGAAGATTTCAATGTTGATGGACCAGAATCACAAGATATAGAAATAACACAATCTGCACCAAGTGTAGGTGAAGAATTAGCACCAGGAGAAACTTGTACAGCACAATTTGCTATAAAATGGAAAGCAGATTCAACAGCAACAAATTTAGGTGAACAAACATTTACAATTACATATGACTATGCACAAAATACAACAGAAGTTAACTTAACACCAAGTCATTCAGACACATAATTGTAAAATGTAAAATATACTTAGGCAATAAAGAGATTTATTGCCGATAGCATAAATTTTTAGTAGGATTTTTCTTCATTAAAATCTTGAACTGACTTTGTTTCTTGATTTTTGAGATTCCT
>CALXFC010000092.1 GCA_944387485.1 uncultured Clostridia bacterium | reverse complement strand
AATAGAAGTTATAAGCTGAAAGCTTCTTAAATATAGATAAATTGAAGGTAGCTTTTTTGTTAATATTCTGAGAAACTCTGATTTAGGAATATTCGGGTAAACTCCGTTAAAGGTTAATTAAGATGTTATCTATATCATATTAGTATTTTAAATTGATTTTATTTGATAGATAATAATTAAGGTGGTACCGTGAGAATATAGCTCGCCCTTATTTAGGGGGCGAGTTTTTTGAATATATAAAAAATAAAAAAGGAGAAGCTTATGTTAGAAATTGAAAGTAAAAAAGAAGGCGCAGAATTAACAAGTGTAAAATTAAATGGAAAAGAAATGCTACATCAAGGAGAGTTTTGGAATAGACATGCACCAATATTATTCCCAATTGTAGGAAGATTAAAAAATGATGAAACTATAATAAATGGAAAAACATATAAAATGGGACAACATGGTTTTGCAAGAGATATGAAGTTTGAAGAATTAGAAAAAAATGAAAGAGGACATAAATATGTTTTAGAAAGTAATAGCAAAACATTGGAAAAATTTCCATTTGAATTTAGTTTATATGTAACTTATTTAATAGAAGATAATACTTTAATTACTAAGTATAATGTTGTAAATAAAGACAAAAAAGAGATGATATTTGGAATAGGTGCACATCCAGCATTTATTTGTGATTATTCTTCTGGAAATTATAAAATAGAATTTGAAGAACAAGAAGATAATATAAAATTTATGAGTTTAAAAGATGGGTTAGTTTTAGATGAAGAATCTAAAAATATTCTGTCTAATAATTCTATTTACTTGAACAAAGATAGTTTTATAAATGATGCAATTATTATGACAAATATTACTTCTAATAAAGTATATTTAAAAGAAAACGAAAAAACTGTATTAGAATTTGATTTTACAGGATTCCCATATTTAGGATTATGGGCAAAAGTAGGAGCACCATTCGTCTGTATCGAACCTTGGATGAATACAGCAGATAAAGTAAGTACAGATGGAAAATTGGAATCAAAAGAAAATATTTTAAGATTAGAACCAAATGAAGAATTTGAATGCAAATATAAAATGCTGTTTTTGGGGACGGAGCAAAAAAACAGCATAAGATAATAAAAATATAGTTTGAATAATTTTATAAATTTATATAAAAAAGTGCTGTTTTTTTGCTCCGTCCCAAAAAACAGCAAGAAAGGAAGAAGATACTATGTTAGAAAATAAGTATAACCCAAAAGATTTTGAAGATAAATTATATGAAGAGTGGGAGGAAAAAGGTTATTTTAAACCAAGTATGGATAAAACAAAGGAAAGCTATTGTATTATGATGCCACCACCAAATGTAACAGGAAAGTTACATATGGGACATGCCCTAGATGGTACTATTCAAGATATATTAATTAGATTTAAAAGAATGCAAGGATATAATACTTTGTGGCTTCCAGGTTCAGACCATGCTGCTATTTCAACTGAGATGAAGGTTGTTGAGAAATTAAGAAATGAAGGAAAAACAAAACAAGATTTAGGAAGAGAAAAATTTTTAGAAGAATGTTGGGATTGGACACGTCTTTATGGTGGCGAGATTCAAAAACAACAAAGAAAATTAGGTTGTTCTTGCGATTGGGATAGACGTAGATTTACTTTAGATAAAGGTTTATCAGATGCTGTTTTAGAGGAGTTTATTAACCTTTACAATCAAGGATATATCTATAAAGGAACTAGAATGGTAAATTGGTGTCCTAGTTGTAATACAGCAATATCAGATGCGGAGGTTGAATATAAAGAAGAAGCATCTCACCTATGGCATTTAAGATATAAAATTAAAGGTGAAGAAAAGTATGTAGAAGTTGCAACAACAAGACCTGAAACAATGCTAGGAGATACTGCTGTTGCTGTAAATCCTGATGATGATAGATATAAAGATTTAGTTGGAAAAACTTGTATACTTCCAATTGTAAATAGAGAAATACCAATTATTGCAGATGAATTTGTAGATAAAGAATTTGGAACAGGTTGTGTTAAAATTACACCTGCACATGATCCTAATGATTATGAAGCTGGAAAAAGAAATAATTTAGAGTTTATTGAAGTATTTGATAGTAAAACAATAATGGGAGATTTAATGCCAGAAGTAAAAGGAATGACAGCAATAGAAGCAAGACCTATTATAGTTAAGAAATTAGGAGAATTAGGTGCTTTAGTATCAATAGAAGATTATACACATAATGTAGGAACTTGTGAAAGATGTAAAACAAAGATAGAGCCAAGGATATCAGAGCAATGGTTTGTAAAAATGAAAGAGTTAGCAGAACCAGCAATTAAAGCTGTAAAAGAAAATGATGTTAAATTTATTCCAAAAAGATATGAAAAAACATATTTTAATTGGATGGAAAATATCCAAGATTGGTGTATTTCAAGACAATTATGGTGGGGACATAGAATACCTGCATATTATTGTAAAGAATGCAATCATATTAATGTAGCAAAAGAAATGCCAGAAAAATGTGAAAAATGCGGATCAAAGAATTTACAACAAGACCCAGACACATTAGATACATGGTTTAGTTCAGCTTTATGGCCATTTTCAACACTTGGATGGCCAAATAAAGATTCAGAGGATTTAAAGACATTTTATCCTACTAATGTATTAGTTACAGCTTATGATATTATATTCTTCTGGGTAGCTAGAATGGTATTTTCTGGATTATATGCAATGAAAGAAAAACCATTTAGTGATGTTTTAATACATGGCATTGTACGTGATAGCCAAGGAAGAAAGATGTCAAAAACACTAGGAAATGGTGTAGATCCATTAGAGGTAATTGATAAATATGGAGCAGACGCATTAAGATTTTCAGTACTTTCTGGAACTACTATGGGAAATGATATTAGATATATGCCGGAAAAATTAGACCAAGCATCTAATTTCTCAAATAAGATATGGAATGCTGCTAAATTTATTATAATGAATAGAGCAGATGAAGAAAAAATAATAGAATTTTCAAAAGGGAAAAACGAAGATAAATTAGCTATAGAAGATAAATGGATATTAAATAAATTAAATAAGTTAGTGGCAGAAATAACAAATAATATTGAAAGTTATGATTTAGGAATAGCAATTGATAAAATCTATAACTTTATGTGGAATGAATTTTGTGATTGGTATATAGAGATTGCAAAAATTAGTCTATACAATGGAACTGAAGAAGAAAAAATAAAGACATCATATGTGTTAGATAAAGTATTTAGAACATGCTTAAAATTATTACATCCATTTATGCCATTTGTAACATCTAAAATCTATGATAATTTAGTAAAATATGATGATAAAGATTTAATGATCTCTTCTTGGCCTGAGACAGAGAAATTTAACTATAGCAAAGAAGAAGAGTTAATTGAAAATATTAAAGAATTAGTAGTTGAAATTAGAAATATTAGAAGTACTAAAAACATTCATCCTAGTAAAAAATCTAAATTAATATTTGTAACTAATAAATACAAAAAAGAAATAAAAGAATTAGAAGATATTTTACTAAAATTAGGATTTGGTAGTTCTTTAGAAGTAAGAGAAAATAATAAAGATATTCCAGATGATAGTATTAATATAATGACTGAAGGAATTGAGCTTTATATGCCATTAGAAGGCTTAATTGATAAAGAAGAAGAAAAGAAAAGGCTAGAGGAAGAAAAAACAAGATTAGAAGGAGAAGTTGCAAGATGTGAGAAAATGCTTTCTAATCCAGGATTTGTAAATAAAGCACCTAAAGCGAAAGTTGAAGAAGAACAAGAAAAACTAAAAAATTATAAGGAAATGTTAGAAAAGGTGTTAGATAGGCTCAAATAAAAGCTATAGAAGACAAAAAAAGAAAAATGTGATATAATAAATATATACACAAGATATGTGTATGTAGTCAAGTGAAGAGTATAGAAAGGAAAAAAGATGAGTAATATTCAGATTATGTTAAAGGATGCAGATCAAGCAAATTTTCGTAACTGGATTTTTAGTATCTATAAACCTAAAGAGGAGGCAGAGTCACCAGATTTTAGTATTTGTGTTGACAAACAACAAAAAGACTATTATCTGAAATTTAACTCCGAGGAGGATAATGTAGAAGAACTTAAACCTTTCATAGAGGATCTTAAAAAAAGTAAAGATATAGAATTAGTAGTTGGACAATATACTTATAGTAAAAATGAAGAAGGGATTAAGTGGATAAAAAGTCTTTTAAAATTCTTTTCTATGCGCGATAGTAACCTTCCCAATCAAGAGATTGGTATTGTTGTTATCTAACTTGAAAAAATTGGGTAATTACCCAAAAAACGAGAGAAGCTTGTCTTCTCTTGTTTTTTGCTTTTTAGAGAAATTTTGTCGAAAAGTTCTAATATATCGACAAAACTTCTCATTTTTTACTCTTGGAAAATAATGGAAATAGTAATATAATAGTTAATGTAAATTTAGGAAAGGAAGGGAAAATATGGAATCGAAATTTTATGAAAAAGACAAGCTATTAGTTTTAAAAATTAAATCTGAAATTGATGATCACAATGTACAAGAGATAAGGAGGAAAGCTGATTATGAAATTGAAAGATATATGCCTAAAAAGGTTGTATTTGATT
>CALXFC010000091.1 GCA_944387485.1 uncultured Clostridia bacterium | reverse complement strand
CTAATAAATCGAGGGCTTAACCACAGTATTTAAAAAATCAATCTAAAACCTAAACAATTATTCATCTATGTATTTTTCAGTGTGTTCATAAAATTTAACATACGATAATTTTCTAGTGACTATGACATTTAGGGAAATACCTGTTCCCATCCCGAACACAGAAGTCAAGCCTAAATGTGCCGAAAATACTTGTGGGTTACCCTGCTGGGAAGATAGGTTGTTGCTAGATTTTTTTATTTGAAAAAACTATACAAATATGATATAAATGAAGAAATTAGAAAATAGAATAATATAAAATATTTTATTTTGTGATTTCTTTTATTTTTTTTGAAAAGAGGAATATATATGAGCAAAGTAATGTGGAAACCAGGAACTTTTATATATCCATTGCCAGCAGTCATGGTAAGTTGTGGTACAATGGAAAAATCAAATATAATAACAGTTGCATGGACGGGAATATTAAATACTAATCCAGCAATGGTTTATATTTCAGTTAGACCTACAAGATATTCTTATAATTTAATAAAAGAACAAGGAGAGTTTATAATTAATTTAACTAATGAAAAATTAGCTTATGCAACAGATTGGTGTGGAGTAAAAACAGGAGCAAAAGTAGATAAATTTAAAGAGATGAACTTACATAAAGAAAAAGCAAATTTTGTTAAATGTCCATTAATTCGAGAAAGTCCAGCATCTATTGAATGCAAAGTAAAAGAAATAAAAGAGTTAGGAAGTCATCATATGTTTGTTGCAGAAGTATTAGCAATAAATGCAGATGAAAAGTATATAGATGGAAAAGGTGCTTTTGATATTTCTAAATGTGATTTAATTGCATATTCTAACGGACATTATTATAAATTAGGCAAGAAATTAGGAAGGTTTGGATTTTCAGTTAAAAAGAAAAAGAATAGAAATAATAAAAGAAAGTAAAATTGACATATAAAACTATAATGTGTAATATATAAAAAGAAAATAAAATAGGAGGAGAAAAATATGCAATACGAAATTTTAGGAAAAACTGTACCAGTAGTTGAAGTAACATTAAACGAAGGTGAGACAATGTTTACACAAAGTGGAGGGATGTCTTGGCAAACAGATGGAATTAAAATGTCCACAAATGCTCGTGGAGGAGTAATGAAAAGTTTAGGAAGAATGTTTACAGGCGAATCTATATTTATGAGCTCTTTTACAGCAGAAAAGGAAGGTGCAAAAATTGCTTTTGCGACAACTGTTCCAGGAGATATAATGCCAATAGATTTAAAAAACATGCCAGGGGGAATTATATTACAAAAAAGAGCTTTTCTTTGTGCAGAAGATGATGTTAATTTAAGTGTTAAATTTACTAAAAAAATATCAGCTGCTTTATTTGGCGGGGAAGGAATAATATTGCAAGAAGCAAAAGGAAATGGTATGTTGTTTCTAGAAATAGATGGAGATCCTATAATTAGAGAATTAGCACCAGGAGAAATATTAAAAGTAGATACAGGAAATGTAGTAGGGTTTGAGCCATCTGTATCATATGAAATCGAAACTGTAAAAGGTTTAGGCAATATATTTTTAGGAGGAGAAGGACTATTCTTAACTAGATTAGTAGGACCAGGAAAAGTAATTATACAATCACAAAACTTTACAGATTTTGCTGGAAGAATAGCAAGTATGATTCCAACAGGAAGATAAATTAAAAAATAATTACAATAATTAGAAGATTATCATATTTTATGGTAATCTTTTTCAATTTTATTGGCAAAAACCATTGACATATAAAGGAAAAAATGATAAAATATTTTAGCATATGTAATTACGTACATATGCTCACATCGTTTTTAAAAAAGTATAAGGTAATAAATACGGAGGTGTTATTAAATGGCAGCAAAAGGACCAAGAGAAAATATAACATTAGAATGTACAGAGTGTAAAAGAAGAAATTACACAACATCAAAAAACAAGAGAAATAATACAGACAGACTAGAAATAGTTAAGTATTGTAAATTTTGTAAAAAACGTACAACACATAAAGAGACAAAATAGAATAGTGGCAATTTTAAGGAGGATATAAAATGCCTAAAAATAAAAAAAATATTAAAAACAACAAAAAAGAAAATACTAAGAACAAAAAAAGCTTTTTAAAAGATTTTAAAGCAGAGCTAAAAAGAGTTGTATGGCCAACACCAAAACAACTTGTTAATAACACAGTAGCAGTAATAACTATTGTGCTAATTACAGCTGCAATTGTTTTTGTATTAGATTTAGCTTTTGAATCTCTAAATAAATATGGAGTAGATAAAGTAAAAGAATCAATAACACAAATTGAGGAACAATCAACGGATAATACAACAACTGATGAAAATGTAACATCAGATGATAATACATCAACTAACGAAAATGCTTCATCAGAAGGAAATACAACCAACGAAGCAGAAGATGTAACTGAAAATAATGCAGAGTAAAAATGAAGGAGGCTAAAAATAATGTCTCAAAAAGATTATGATAATGTACCTAGATGGTATGTAGTTCATACTTATTCAGGATATGAAAATAAAGTAAAAACAGATTTAGAGAAAACCATAAAAAATAGAGAATTAGAAGATTATTTCTTTGACATTGTTGTTCCTATGGAAGAACAAATAGAAATAAAAGATGGAAAAAGAAAAACTAATTTAAAGAAGGTTTTCCCAGGATATGTTTTAATAAAAATGATAGTAACAGAAGCAACTTGGTATATTGTTAGGAATACAAGAGGCGTTACTGGATTCGTAGGTTCCGGAACAGATCCAATACCATTAACTGAAGAAGAAATTAGAAATATGGGATTTGAAGACGTTTCCATAAATGTGGACTATGATGTAAATGAACAAGTTCAAGTTATGAATGGACCGTTTGAAGGATTTATTGGAACAGTTCAAGAAATAAATAAAGAAAAACATAAAGTAAAAGTTCTAGTATCTATGTTTGGAAGAGAGACTCCAGTGGAATTAGAATTTTCACAAATACAAAAAGTAAAATAACAAAATTTAAGGAGGTGCCATAAAAATGGCAGAAAAAGAAATTACAAACGTTATTAAATTACAAATAGAAGCAGGTAAAGCATCACCAGCTCCACCAGTAGGACCAGCTTTAGGTTCAAGTGGTGTAAACATTATGCAATTCGTAAAAGAATTTAACGATAGAACTGCAAATCAACCAGGAATGATTATACCAGTTGTTATAACAGTTTATAAAGATAAATCATTTGATTTTATAACAAAAGTTCCACCAGTTGCAGTTTTAATAAAAAAAGCAATTAAATTACAAAAAGGGTCAGGAAAACCAAATAAAGATAAAGTTGGTAAAATAACAAAAGCACAAGTAAGAGAAATTGCTGAACAAAAGATGCCTGATTTAAATGCAGCATCTATTGAAACAGCCATGACAATGGTTGAAGGAACTGCTAGATCAATGGGTGTAGTAGTTGTTGACTAAGATAAATATTTTAAATATTTATAAATTAAAAATATGGGAGAGCATAGCTCGTTAGAACCAAAGGAGGAAAGAAAATGAAATTATCAAAAAGATACGCAGAAAGCGTAAAGCTAATTGACAAGACAAAAAATTATGACATCAAAGAAGCATTAGAAATAATTGAAAAAATGCCAAAAACAAAATTCGATGAAACAGTTGAATTACATGTTAAATTAGGTGTGGATTCAAAACATGCTGACCAACAAGTTAGAGGTACGGTAGTACTTCCAAATGGTACAGGTAAAACTCAAAAAGTTTTAGTATTTGCAAAAGGTCCAAAAGCAGATGAAGCACAAAAAGCAGGGGCTGACTTTGTTGGGGCAGAAGAATTAATTCCAAAAATCCAAAATGATGGATGGTTTGACTATGATGTAGTAGTTGCAACACCTGACATGATGGGTGTAGTTGGAAGATTAGGTAAAGTATTAGGACCAAAAGGATTAATGCCAAACCCTAAATCAGGAACAGTTACAATGGATGTAACAAAAGCAATAAATGAAATCAAATCTGGTAAAGTTGAATATAGATTAGACAAAAATAATATCATTCACTTAGGATTTGGAAAAGTTTCATTTGGAGCTGATAAATTAGCTGAAAACTATGATGTTATTATGAATGCTATAATTAAAGCAAAACCAGCAGCAGCTAAAGGACAATACATCAAGAGTATAGCAATAGCAACATCAATGGGACCAAGTATATTTATTAATCAATAGAATAGTGGCCAAAGACAGTAGGCAAAAAGTTAAGACCTACCTAGGTATTAAAAAGAGAACTAATAACACTTTTCTTTATTAGTACCTATTGGGTAGGAAGAATAAGTGTTATTTATTTTTTATATATAAAACTTGGGAGGTGAAAAAATAAATGGCAAGTGAAAAAATATTAAATCAAAAGAAAGCAGAAGTAAAAGAATTAGCAGAAAAAATGAAAGAAGCAAAACTAATACTTCTAACAGATTACAGAGGAATTAGCGTTGTTGAAGATACTGATTTAAGAAGAGACTTAAGAAATGTAAATGCTACATGTAATGTAATTAAAAACAATATAACTAGAAGAGCATTAAAAGAATGTGGAATTGAAGGATTGGATGAAGAGTTAGTAGGACCAACAGCTGTTATTATGAGTAATGAAGATTATTTATCTGCTTCAAAAGCAATTTACAACTTTACAAAAACACATGATTTCTATAAAATCAAGGGTGGAGTTATAGATGGAAAAGTTATGACAGCAGACGAAATTATTACTCTTGCAAAATTACCTTCAAGAGAAGACTTACTATCTATGCTTGCTGGTGCATT
>CALXFC010000090.1 GCA_944387485.1 uncultured Clostridia bacterium | reverse complement strand
TTTAATAGTGAAAAAGAAGATTTAGTTATAATAATAAGTTGTAAGGGTAAAAGGTTTAATTTAGAAACAGCAAGAAACAAATGCTTTACTTGTGAAAAAAATAAAAATAAAGATAAAAAGCTAGATAAATATATACGAGCGTTAATAAAAAAGTATGAACATGAAGAAGAAGTAATAAGAGAAGAAAGAAAAAGAAAAAAAGAAGAAAACAAAGAGTTAAAAGATATAGAAAATAAATTGTTAAGATTAAAAAATGGAGAGTAAAATGTTAGCAGAAAATGAAAACAAATTAAAATTAATACCAAAAGCAGAAGTGTATGTAGAATATGTAATAAATCTTATTATAAAGCTACCAAGAACAGAAAAGTTTAGTATAGGAACAGAATATAAATTAAGTTTATATAAAATGTTAGAAGAAATAATGTTATTAAATAAAATGGATAAGAGTAGTAATGTATCTGTAATTAGTGTATTAAATAAAATAGATGCTTATTTATTAGTACAAAGAATTTATTTAAGAATAATGGTAAAAAATAAATGGATAGATAAGAAAAAATTTAATACTTGTATGGGTTTAATATATGAAATAGGAAAAATACTAGGAGGACTAATTAAATTTTATGCCAAAAACAATAAGAAATAAATATTATAAATATTTAAGTTATGAAAAGTTAATGGAAGCACATAAGAAAGCAAGAAAGGGAAAAAGCTATAGAAAAGAAATAATAATGTTTAACTTAAAACAAGAAGAATATATAATGTATTTGTTAGATGCTTTAGAAAATAAAACATATAAACATGGAGGATATCAAGTCTTTTATGTAACAGAGCCTAAGCTTAGAAAGATAGAAAAATCAAGATATATAGATAGAATAGTACATAGGTGGTTAGTAGATAATTTTTTAGAACCATATTTTGTACCTACATTTATTGAAAGTTCTTATGCGTGTATTTCTGGTAGAGGAATGCATAAAGCATGTTTAGATGCACAAAATGCTATGAGGCATTGTAAAAATAAATGGGGTACATATTATATATTAAAAATGGACGTAACAAAATATTTTGAAAACATAGATAAAGAAATACTAATAAGTATTTTAGAAAGAAAAATATTAGATAAAGACTTAATGTGGTTAATAGAAGAAATAATATATTCAAATGAAGGAAGAAAAAATCTTCCGATTGGAAACTATACATCTCAGATGTTTGCTAATATTTATCTAAACGAAGTAGACCAGTATGTGAAAAAAGAACTTGGTGTAAAATATTACTTTCGCTATATGGATGATAGTGTTTTACTTGTTTCTAGTAAAGAAGAAGCAAAATACTGTTTAGCAAAGATTAAAGAATTTCTTTATTTAAAATTAGGACTTTGTTTAAATAAAAAAACACAAATATTTAAAAATAGACAAGGAGTAAACTTTTGTGGCTATAAAATAAACGAATATAGACTAAAAATAAGAGACAAAGGAAAAAGAAAACTAAAGAACAAAGTAAAGAAACTAAAATATTTGGTGAAAAATGGTTCTATTAATAGTTTAGAAGCTAAAAAATACTTATGTGGTCATATTGGTTATATAAAAATTGCAGATACATGGAATTTAGAAAATAAATTGTTTTATAGAGAAGAAAATTAGAATAATAAAAAAGAAAAGAAAAAAAGAAGAAAAAAGGAAGAATAAAGAAAATAAAAATAGGGATAAATCAAAAAGGCAAACTCTACTAACCGAGTTAATCGAGGAGGCAATTACAATAACAATGGCTCTAACAATCCTAGCAGCAATCGTAACAACAATAGCCCAGACAACAGTAATTCTAACATTGGTTTTCGCCCAGCTCTAATATTTTTCTAGATTATATATTTTAAGGAATATATACAATGAAGTATTAGATATTAAAGGGATTTATTCCTTCCTAATTTAGGTAAAAAAGAAAAAGTAAAATAGGTATTAGTAGAAATATTAAATTTAAAAATTAGATGTTTATTTATGATTTTTGTTTATTGTTTTGAATATATTTATTTTACGTTATTAAATAATAATTTAATAATTATTAGTTGTTATTTTTGGTTTTAGGAGTTGTTTATGAATATATGTTTTTTAATAGGTAAAATAATAAGCAAAATAAAATTTGATTTTGTAATAAACAATAATAGTAATTTAGAAAAAGAAAAAATCTCAATTGTAAGATTTAAAGTTTATTTAATTGATGAAACCGAAATAAAAGTTATAGGTTATAATAAAATAGCAGATTGGTGTTATCAAAAATTAGCTTTAGAAGATGATGTATTTATTAAAGGTTTTCTTAGTAATGAAAAAGTAGAAATAGAAAATATAGGTTTACTATAAATAAATCTTTAACTTGAAATATTTATATTAATTTGCTAAAATAACTAGAGATGTGTCCCAGATGCGACATTTATGTGTGCAAAGGAAACGTCCCAAATGCGACATTTATGTGTGCAAAGGAAACGTCCCAAATGCGACATTGGAGGTTAAAATGAGAATACGTTACAAGAAATGGGCAAGACCAGAATTAGAAGCAAGTAAATTTTATGAAGATGAACCAGAAAAATGGAAAGGTAAATGGTGTGAGCATTATGAGAATAGTAGCTTACCATTTATGTTGGAATTAGGTTGTGGGAAAGGGAACTTTATATCACAGCTTGCAGTTCAAAATTTAGATACAAATTATCTAGCAATAGACTTGGTAGATGCAATGTTAGGTTTAGCAAAAAGAAATATAGAGGCAACCTATAAAGAAGCAAATTTAGATGTTGGAAATGTATTAATTACAAGATTTGATATAGAAAGAATAAACTTAATATTAGATAAGTCTGATAAAGTACAAAGAATATATATAAACTTTTGTAATCCTTGGCCAAAAGGAAAACATAGAAAGAAGAGATTGACACATACAAGACAGTTAGAAAAATATAAAGAGTTTTTAGTACCAGGTGGAGAAATTTATTTTAAAACAGATGATGACGGCTTATTTGAAAGTAGCTTGTTGTACTTTGATGAAAGTGGTTTTGAAATAATTTCTAAAACATATGACTTACATAGAGAGCCAATCTTTGAGAAAAATATAGAAACAGAACATGAAAAAATGTTTTCAGAACAAGGAATAAAAATAAAAGCTTTAATTGCTAAATTAAAATAATTGTTTGTTAGTTTATTTATATTAGGAGGCATTTATTATGACAGAGGAAGAAGTAAAAGAAAATTGTAATAATAAGGAATTTATATTAAAAGCAGTAGCAGAAAATGGAAAGTTTTTAGATTTAGCATCACCAGAACTTCAAAATGATAAAGAAGTAGTAATGACAGCATTAGACCAAGACCCAGAAAGCTTAGAATTTGCAAGTAGTATGCTAAAAAACGATAAAGAAGTAATATTAAAAGGAGTAAAAGGGGCACCTTGGACTATTTGTTATGCATCAGATAAATTAAGAGCAGATAGAGAAGTAATATTTGATAGCTGTAAAACATATGGACAAGCATTATATTTTGCAAGTGAAGAGTTAAGAGATGATAGAGAAGTAGTAAAAGCAGCAGTAGAAAATAAAGGAATAATAATAAAATATGCATCTGATAGACTAAGAAATGATAAAGAACTTGCAATTATAGCTGTAAAACAAGATAAAAGGTCATATCACTTTATATCAGAAGAATTAAAACAAGATGAAGAAATAAAAGCTTTATTGTAAAAATATATTATTAAAGCACAAGATTTGTAAAAAACTCTTGTGCTTTTTAAATTGTTCTTATATAATATGGAAGGAATAATTGCTAATAAAAAGAAAAAAAGAAAGCATAAAAGATAAGTAATTATTTTATAAAAAGTAAGGAGGAATTTTTAATGTCATTCATAGAAGAAATAAAAGAAAGAGCAAGAAAAGATATAAAAACAATAGTATTACCTGAAGCAGAAGACATACGTACATTAGAAGCAACAAGAATGGTATTAAATGAAAAGTATGCAAAAGTAATATTAATAGGAAACAAAGAAAAAGTTTTAGAAAAAGCAAAAGAAAATAATATAGATATAGAAGAAGTAGAAATAATAGACCCAGTTAATTCTCCTAAATATGATGAATATGTAGAATTATTATATAATTTAAGAAAACATAAAGGTATGACAGAAGAACAAGCAAAAGAATTAGTAAAAGACCCAACATATTATGGAATGCTTATGCTAAAAGATGAAGAAAGCATAGCAGATGGTTTAGTATCAGGAGCTATGCATTCAACATCAGATACATTAAGACCAGCTTTGCAAATATTAAAAACAAAACCAGGAACCAAATTAGTATCAGCATTTTTTGTAATGGTAGTACCTAATTGTTCTTATGGAGAAAATGGAACTTTTATATTTGCAGATAGTGGCTTAAATGAAAATCCAGATTCAGAACAATTATCAGAAATAGCAATATCATCAAGTAAAAGTTTTCATCAATTAGTAGGAAAAGTTCCTAAAGTTGCAATGCTATCATATTCTACACATGGAAGTGCAAAATCAGAACTAACTGAAAAAATGATAAATGCAACAAAATTAGTAAAAGAAAAAGCACCTGATTTAATAGTAGATGGAGAATTACAATTAGATGCAGCAATAGTTCCAGAAGTTGCCAAATTTAAAGCACCAGATAGCCCTGTAAAAGGAGAAGCAAATGTACTTGTATTTCCTAACTTAGATGCAGGAAATATTGGATATAAATTAGTACAAAGATTAGGAAAAGCAGAAGCATATGGACCACTTTGTCAAGGAATAGCAAGGCCAGTAAATGATTTATCAAGAGGATGCAGCAGTAAAGATATAGCCGGAGTAATAGCAATAACAGCAGTTCAAGCACAAGATGGAACATAAGGGGACAGGTCTTTTTTGTTCCAAGAAAGGAGTAAATATGAAAGTATTAGTATTAAACTCAGGGAGTTCATCATTAAAATATCAAGTAATTGATATGGAAACAGAAGAAACTTTAGTAAAA
>CALXFC010000089.1 GCA_944387485.1 uncultured Clostridia bacterium | reverse complement strand
ACACCATTATCACTTGGTATTGAAACATATGGTGGAGTATTTACAAAATTAATTGAAAGAAATACAACAATACCAACAAAGAAATCACAAGTATTCTCAACAGCAGCAGATGGTCAAACATCAGTTGAAATTCACGTATTACAAGGTGAACGTGAAATGGCAGCATATAACAAAACTTTAGGAAGATTCCAATTAACAGGAATTCCAGCAGCACCAAGAGGAGTGCCACAAATTGAAGTAACATTTGATATAGATGCAAATGGTATAGTTCATGTATCAGCAAAAGATATGGCAACAGGAAACGAACAAAATGTAGCAATTACAGCTTCAACAAACTTAACAGACGAAGATATTGATAAAGCTGTTAAAGATGCAGAAGCACATGCTGAAGAAGATAAGAAGAGAAAAGAAGAAATTGAAGTTAAAAATAATGCAGAAAGCTTAGTATATAATAGTGAAAAGACATTAAAAGATTTAGGTGACAAGATTAGTGGAGAAGAAAAAGCTAAAGTTGAAACAGAAATTGACAATACTAAGAAAGCATTAGAAACAAACGATACTGCAAAAATCAAAGAAGCTACAGAAAAATTAACAAAGGTATTCTATGATATGTCAGAACAATTATATAAAAATGCAAATCCAAATGGAGCAGCTGGAGCAAATGGTGCACAAGCTGGAACAGAAGGACCAAAAACAGATGAAAATGGAAATGTATATGATGCAGACTATAAAGTAGAAGATGACAAGAAAGAAAAAAATAAATAGAAAAATAAAAAGAGGATTAGAGGTTTTTCCTCTAATCTCCTTTTGTCTTAAGGAGGAAAAATAATGGCAACGAAAAGAGATTATTATGAAGTATTAGGAGTAGATAAAAATGCAACTGCAGATGAGATAAAAAAAGCTTATCGTAAGCTTGCAAAAAAATATCACCCTGATGCAAACCCAAATAATAAAGAAGAAGCAGAGGCTAAATTTAAAGAAGTAAATGAAGCTTATGAAAACTTGTCAGATCCTCAAAAAAGAAAAATGTATGATCAATTTGGAGCAAATGGACCACAAGGATTTGGAGGCCAAGGAGGACCATTTGGACAAGGAGGATATTATTCGTATTCTAGTTCTGGATTTGATAATTTTGGAGATTTTGGAGATTTAGGAGATATTTTCTCATCAATATTTGGAGGAGGTTTTGGAGGGAGAACTTCTTCTTCATCAAGGAGAAATGGACCTTCTAAAGGTGCAGATTTGAATGTTAGAATGGAAATAACATTTGAACAAGCATATTCTGGAATTGAAAAAGAAATTGTTATTACTAGAGATGAAGAATGTGATGTATGCCATGGAACTGGAGCAAAACCAGGAACATCTCCTATTAAATGTCCTACATGTCATGGAACAGGCCAAGTAACACAAGTACAAAACACAATATTAGGTCAAATGCAAACAACGAGAACATGTTCTGCATGTCATGGAACAGGTGAAATAATAAATGAACCTTGTGAAAAGTGTCGTGGAAAAGGAACTGTAAGAAGACAACCTAAGATAAAAGTAAAGATTCCAGCAGGAATTGATGATAATCAAACTGTAGTATTAAGAGGAGAAGGTGAACCTGGTAAAAAAGGTGGAGCAAAAGGAGATTTATATATTACAGTAAAAGTAAAAAGACATAGTATATTTACAAGAAATGGAAACAATGTGCTTTGTGAAATACCAATAACAATAACACAAGCAACATTAGGTTCAGAACTAGAAATACCAATGGTTGATGGAAGTAAGGAAAAGTATAAAATACCAGAAGGAACACAAACAGGAACTAAATTTAATATTAGAAATAAAGGATTTAAATCAATTAATTCTAATAGCTCAGGTGATTTTATATTTACAGTTACAGTTCAAACACCAAAGAGATTAACAAAAGAACAAAGAGAATTGTTAGTTCAACTTGCAAAAACAATGAATGAGCAACCACCGGTTAAAAAGAGAGGATTATTTGGATAAAGAATGCAAACTATGTGCATTCTTTTTTTGTAAATAAAAATATTACAAATTTATAACATTTTCATTTCAAAAATATTACAAAACATCTAAACATATTGTAAAAAAATATATAATGATGTATTATAGAAGTGTATAAGTTTATAGGAGGATTTTGAAAATGAAAAAGAAAATTTTAAGCAGTTTTTGTATTTTGATTTTTATGGTAACTACAGTAATGATTTATTATACTAAAGTACTGGCAATAGAATCAGATACGAATAATATAGATATTAATCAATTTTATTATGAACAATTAACATCAGATTTAGCAAAAGATATATATGATGGGATTTTAAATGATACATCAGGAACAGGAAAATTTACTGTTTACACTGACTTATCTTTTGGATTAGAAGATGTGACTCAAGATACTGAAGAGGATATGATACAAGAATTATATGAAAAAAATATAAGCCCAGAAGTACATGATGCTTTTTGTGCTTTTATATTAGATCATCCAGAATATTATTGGGTTAGATATAATGGAATAGATGGTACAATAACTCCAGAAATTTTATATAATATGAGTGATGAAACAATAAATATAACACAACTTGATATGGAATTATATGTATTACCTCAAGTAGAAAATAGGGAAGAATTTGAAACAAAATTAACAGAAGTAGCAGACTCTATAACAGGTGAAAATAATTATGAAATATTGAAGAATATTTATGATTATATAATAACAAATGTATCTAATGAATCTTTGACTGGAGATGAAATACAACAAACAGCATATGGAGCTTTAATAAATAATAAAGCAAGTGATGAAGGTGCATCAAACTTGTTTACATTATTATGTAGAGAAAAAGGAATTGATTCTGTAATTATTAGAGGAGAATTATCAGATGGAGAAACAACAAAATTGCATCAATGGTCAGGTGTGTATTTAGAAGATAAATGGTATGCAGTTGATACTGATTTAGATAATGCAGAAGATACTAATAATTGGTTTATGGTAGGGAATAATACTCAAATAGGAGATAAAAAGTTCTCAGAAATACTTGAAGCAAATATAAAGCCTTATGAAGAACAAAAAACTACTTTCCAAGAACCTATATTAACTAATAATCAATATGAAGAATTTAGTGTAACTGTTGAATATAGCACAACTGAAACAACAAAACAAGGTGTTGTTGTAACCATTTCAGCTAACAAGGAAATGGTACCAATAGATGGTTGGACATTATCAGAAGATAAAAAATATATGCAAAGAGAGTTCTATGAAAATGTAGAAGGAGTCATGACTTTAACTAGTGTATACGGTGAAAAGATAAATCAAGAAGTAAGCATAAATAATATAGAGAATGATCCTCCTGATATAGAAGTAACATATAGTAATACTGAGGAAGGAGCGTCTGAAGTAACTGTAACAATAACATCAGATAGAGAATTACAAGAATTAGAGGGATGGGAATTATCAGAAGATAAAAAAACATTAACAAAAACATATACAGAAAATACTACAGAAACAGTTATAGTAACAGATACCCTTTCAAACATTGCAGGTGTAGAAATAAGTATTAGTAATATAATAGGTGGAGCACCAGAGTGTAAAGTAAGTTATTCAACAATAGAACAAACTAATGGAAGTGTTGTTGTAACTATTACTTCTAATAGAGAAATGGAAGAATTAGAAGGATGGGAATTATCAGAAGATAAAAAGACATTAACAAAAACATATAATGAAAATACAGATGAAGAGATAGAATTAGAAGATATTTATGGAAATAAAATAAAAGCAAATATAACAATAAAAAATATTGATAAAGAAAGTCCAAAATTAGAGGTAAGTTATAGTACAACAAATCCAACAAATGATAAAGTTAAAGTTTATATAAAGTCAGATGAACAGCTTAATAAATTAGATGGTTGGGAGATTTCTGCTGATGGATATACAATTAGCAAATATTACTTCGAGAATGAAACTAATACGATAAAAGTACAAGATTTAGCTGGAAATGAGACGGAAACGGAAATTAGAATAGAAAATATTGATAAAGAAGAACCACAATATACTGTAGAGTATGAGAATACAGATAATGGAATAATAGTTCATATAACTGCAAATGAAGAAATACAACCTATAGAAGGATGGGAGTTATCAAGTGACAGGAAAGCAATTACAAAAACATATACTGAAAACAAAAAAGAAGTAATAGAAATAAAAGACCTTGCTGGAAACATTTCAGAAGTACCAGTTACTATAACTTCAATAGATTCTCAAAATAATAATCAAAATTCTCAAGATGGAAGTAATATAGCTACACAAAGTGGAATTGAAGGACTTTATAGCACTTTAAAACGTTTACCTAATGCAGGAAAAACAACTTTTACAATTTTAATAACTGCTTTGATAGTTGTAAGTATAGTATTTTACCTAAAATATAAACAATATAGCAGATATAGTAAATACATGAAAAAATAAAATGCAAATAAAGTACAAATATAAGTTTCTAATTAATTATAAGCATTTTCAAAATTATAGTTTGGAGGCTAAAAATGAAGAATAAAAAAATACTTATAAGCGTGTTAATAGTTATATTAGCTTTTGTTATTAGCATATTGTGCTATAATGGAGAAGTTTATGCATCTGCTGATAATATTCGTGGCATTAAAATTTATATGTCTCGTGTTGTTAAAGATGGAGTATATTATATAGCTTGTTCACAGGATGCAAATTATGTACTTGATATAGTAGATAGTTCACTAGAAAATGAAGCAAATTTAGATATCTGGACAAAGAATGATAATGCAAATCAAAAATTTTATATAAAATATGATGGAGATGGATATTATAGAATATATAATGTAAACTCAGCAAAGGTAATTGATGTAGCAAATGCTTCAGAAGAATCAGGAGCCAATGTACAGCAATATGAATCTAATAATTCTTTAGGACAAAGATGGAAAATTCGTAAAAATATAGATGGAACATATAATTTTATTGCTGAATGTTCAGGAAAAGCTTTAGATG
>CALXFC010000088.1 GCA_944387485.1 uncultured Clostridia bacterium | reverse complement strand
CTTTTCCTTTATTTTGAAGTAAAAACTTCAATATATTAAATTCTGTTGCTGTTAGTTTTACTTCTTTTCCATCAACTGTTACTTTTTTAGTATCATCATCCACTAATAATCCACCTGTAGTATATACATTTTTCTTTTCTTCTTTTTCTTTTTGTAAAGAACCAAAGCTTGTATATCTTCTTATTGCTGATTTTACTCTTGCTATTAATTCTAATGGATTAAATGGTTTTGTTATATAATCATCTGCACCAAGATTTAATCCTCCTATTTTATCATAATCTTCTGATTTTGCTGATAATAATATTACTGGGATTGTCTTATCTTTTCTTATTTCTTCTAATGTTTCTAAGCCATCTTTTTTTGGCATCATTATATCTAATATTATTAAATGTATTTCATTATTTTTTACTATTTCTAACGCTTCTTCTCCATTATAAGCTTTTAATATATTATACCCTTCATTTTTTAGGTAAATCTCTATTGCTCCTACTATTTCTTTGTCATCATCTACTACTAATATGTTATACATCCTAAATCCTCCTAAAACCTTTCATTTTCTACACTAATAGTATACCATATAATTTATTAATAAAAAATAGAGGAATTATTAATTTTTAATTAAGAAAAAAAGAAAATAACTTGAAAATATTTTCTTGTTATTTTCTTACTCCTTCAATATGTATGAATCTAATCTTTTCATAATCATATTCTAATATTGGTTTATCATAGCTATCAAATGTATGTGATGCTATCTTTATTTCTGATAAGTCATATAAATTCTTTATTGTCGTTATTATTAAACTATGTTGAAATTTAACACCATCAAAAGAAAGTTGTGCAATATCTCCAAGTTGTATTTTTTCTTGCTCTACTTTTTTTCCAAATGGTCCTATTCCTTTATTATTTACTAGAAAATTATATAGAAATTCCACACCTGTCCATGATGGTGATTTATTATTTCCATTTATATAATACCAACCTAAATCTTTCTTATAATTCATAACCTTTGAGCCTGCATATAAACATTGAGAGATAAAATTTGTACAATCTCCACCTACGCTATCAAAATTATAATATTTTTCATTTCTTGAATATGCCCATTTTTTAGCATAATTAATTGCAGAATCCCTATCATATTCTATAACTTTCATATAATCACCTAATTAAGAATATGACAAATAAAAAAGAAAAGTTCTTATTTCTGAAAATCTCTTTTTAATATCATCTACAACTTAAATTTTAGTTTCTTACGCATTAAGGAGACTTTAAAAAGTCTCCTTATAAACAACATTATGCAGTTTCTTTTTGCCCACCTTCTGGTGTTTGTCTTTTCTTTTTTATTAGTGGTTTCTTTATTTCTTGTTTTTCTCCTTCTATAACTTTAGGTCCTGCTGTTCCTAATACTGTTTCTTTAGTTATTATACATTTTTCTATATTTGGATTTGATGGTATATCAAACATTATATCTCTCATTATTTCTTCTATAATAGAACGAAGTCCTCTTGCACCTGTTTTTCTTTCAATTGCCTTATCAACAATTGCTTCTAATGCTTCTCTTTCAAATATAAGTTCTACTCCATCTATTTCAAATAATTTTTGATATTGTTTTACTAAAGAGTTTTTAGGTTCTTGTAATATTTTAATTAAAGCTTCTTTATCCAAATCTCTTAATGTTGCAATAATTGGTAATCTTCCTATAAATTCTGGTATTAATCCAAACTTTAATAAATCTTGAGGTAATAATTCTTTAAATACTTCATATTTATCTTCTTCTTTTCTAGTTTGTTGTCTTTTACCAAAACCTATTTCTTTTTCACCAGTTCTTTCTTTAATTATATTTTCTAAGCCTTCAAATGCTCCACCACATATAATTAAGATGTTTTCTGTATTTATTTGTATTAATTCTTGGTTTGGATGTTTTCTTCCTCCTTGTGGTGGTACTGATGCTACTGTTCCTTCTATAATTTTAAGTAGAGCTTGTTGTACTCCTTCACCACTTACGTCTCTTGTTATTGATACATTTTCTGATTTTCTTGCAATTTTATCTATTTCATCAATATAAATAATCCCTTTTTCCGCTTTTTCAATATCTCCATCTGCTGCTTGTATTAATTTTAGAAGTATGTTTTCAACATCTTCTCCTACATAACCAGCTTCTGTTAGAGTTGTTGCATCAGCAATTGTAAATGGAACCTTTAATATTTTGGCTAATGTTCTTGCAAGTAAAGTTTTTCCACATCCTGTTGGTCCAAGTAATAAAATATTACTTTTTTGAATTTCCACATCATCATCATCTTTTTTATTTGATTCTTCATGTGCAATTCTTTTATAATGATTATAAACTGCAACTGATAAAGTTCTTTTAGCTTCATCTTGCCCTATTACATAATCATCTAATATATCTTTTATTTCTTGTGGAGTTGGTAAATTGTTTAACTCATTTAATGTGTACCCTGCTTTTTCATCATCATATAATTCTGCTTCTATGATACTATTACATAATTCTACACATTCATCACAAATATATACTCCTGGACCTGCTACTATTTTTCTAACATTCTCTTGTGCTTTACCACAAAAAGAACATCTTACACTTCTTGGTTTATCGTTTTTAGTCATAAGATTCTCCTTTTTATTTTATATTTTTATTATTTTCTTTTGTCCATAATTCCATCTATTAATCCATATTTTAAAGCTTCTTCAGCTGTCATGTAATTATCTCTTTCTGTATCTTTTTCAATTTGTTCAACTGTTTGACCTGTTCTATCACTTAAGAATTTAGTTAACTTTTCTCTTGTTTTTACTAAGTGGTCTGCATGTATTTTTATTTCTGTTGCTTGGCCTGAAAGTCCTCCACCACCAATCAATGGTTGGTGAATTAATATTTCTGCATTAGGTGTTGCAAATCTTTTTCCTTTTTCTCCTGCTGCTAAAAGTGCTGCACCCATACTAGCTGCCATACCAATACATATTGTTGATACTGGGCATGTTATATAATTCATTGTATCTATTATTCCCATTCCATCTGTAATAGATCCACCTGGTGAATTAATATATAAACTAATTTCTTTTTCTGGGTCTTCTGACTCTAAGAATAATAATTGTGCTATTACTAAACTTGAAGTTGTTGGATTTACTTCTTCTCCTAAAAATATAATTCTATCTTTTAATAATCTTGAGAAAATATCATAAGATCTTTCTCCTTTACTAGTTTGTTCAATTACATATGGTACTAAACTATTTTTTTCTAACATTTTTTCTTCCTCCTTAAATTAGGGACGTTTCCTAATTGTCCAAAAGTGGACAATCTGGGACACATCTTCTTTCTTAAATTATATATTACAAAAATCTACTAATTGCAAAAAAGCCGGGGCTAAAACTTTACCAATAATTTATCCCCCAGCATTTTTATTATTTCTTTATTTTTGCATTTTTTATTAAGAAATCGATTGCTTTTTCTGATTCTAGTCCTTCTTTTATATAATTTCTTACATTTTCATTTTTTAAGAATTCTTCGTCATTTTCTTTTCCATAATTCTTAGCCATTTCTTTCATTTTGTCTTCTATTTCTTCGTCTTTTGCTTCTATTTTTTCTGCTTTTATTACTGCTTCTATTGCTAATCTTGATTTAATTCCTTCGATTGCTTGAGGTTCGTATTCTTTTCTTATTTCTTCTTCAGTTTTACCTAACATTTTTAGGTATTGTTCTAATTGTAATCCTTGATATGATAAACGTTGTTTAAAGTCATTTAACATTCTATCAACTTCTGTTTCTACCATTCCTGAAGGTATTTCTACCTTTGTGTTTTCACATAAACCTTTTATTACTGCCTCTTCTGTTTCATATTTTTCTTTATCAGCATTTTGTTTTTCTAGTTTTGCTTTTATATCTGCTTTTAATTCATCTAATGTATCAAATTCGCTTACATCTTTTGCGAATTCATCATCAAGCTCAGGTAATTCCTTTTTCTTTATTTCATGTAATTTTACTTTAAATGTTGCATCTTTTCCAGCCAATTCTTTTGAGAAATATTCTTCTGGGAATTTAACATTTACATCTTTTTCTTCATCAATTTTCATTCCAACTATTTGGTCTTCAAATCCTGGAATAAAAGTATTACTTCCTAATTCTATATCATAGTTTTCAGCTTTTCCACCTTCAAAAGCTTTACCATCTGTAAATCCTTCAAAATCTATAGTTACAATATCACCTTTTTCAGCTGCTCTGTCTTCTATTGATATTAATCTACTATTATGTTCTTGCATATGTCCTAATTCATGATTTATATCTTCGTCTGATACATTATACTCAATTTTTGGAATTTCTATACCTTTATATTTTCCAAGTTCAGCTTCTGGTTTTGTTTGCATTACTACTGTAAATATTAAGTCTTTTCCTTTTTCTATTTGTTTAATATCTACTTCTGGTCTTGAAACAACTTCTACTTTGTTTTCTGCAACTGCTTCTTCTAAAGCATCTTGTGCTACTTCATTAAATGCATCTTCATAGAAAATTTCTTTTCCATAATATTTTTCTACTATTTGCATTGGTGCTTTACCTTTTCTAAATCCAGGTATATTAAAATATTTAGCACTTTTAAAATATACTTTCTTTATAGCTTCATCAAATTTTTCAGCTTCTACTGTTATTTCAAATTTTACTTCATTTGCGTTTTCTGTTTTTTCTAATTTACATTTCATTTTATTCAACCCTTTCCTTTTTTCCTATAGCTTAATTATTATACCACATTTTTCTTAATTTGCAAGGAATTTTTGATATTTTTCAAAAAATACTTGTTTTTTTTCCATATTTATGATAAACTTGATTATAGTCAATTTATTTATGAAATTTTAGGAGGTGCAATTGACATGGCAAGATGTGAAATTTGTGATAAACAACCTAGTCACGGAAAACAACTTAGCATTACTCGTTCTCATATAAGTAAAAGATCACCACGTACTTGGAAACCAAACTTAAGAACTGTTAAAGCTGAAATAGATGGTGAAGTTAAAAGAATTCACGTATGTGCAAAATGTTTAAAAAATGGGAAAGTAAAAAGAGCTTAAT
>CALXFC010000087.1 GCA_944387485.1 uncultured Clostridia bacterium | reverse complement strand
TGGTACTTTTCGTACCGCTTAGGTTTTTCTCTAAAGGATTTTTGTTTATTTTTCAATGTACTTTTTATGTTCCCTTTTTGCTTGGAACGTTTTGCATTATACAATACCTTTTTCATTTTGTCAACACTTTTTCGACATTTTTTTCAAAAACTTTTTTACCTATTTTTTAGGCAAAATAAAAAACTAGTAATTGCTGCTTTTTATTCTATTCATAAAGTCCTTTTTTATTACTAATTCTTATGTTTTTTCTTCATATTTTTTGTCTGTTGCTAGGTACTTCTTTATGATACCACCTTTCAAATAAAAAGTCAATAGATTTTTTGAAATTTTTTAAAGAATTTTGTTTCTTTTTTTCTATTATTTTTCAGGTGTTATTTAATGTATTATTATAATAACATTTTAAACTTTTTATGTCAATATCTTTTTAAGATTTTTTTACATTTTTTATATTTCTACTAATATAATATCATCTCCTATACATTTAACCTTTTGCCATGGTATTACAATATTGTTATTTTGTGTGAAAAGATTAATTATTTTATTACCACCTGGAACAATAATATGTGTTATAGTTCCTGTTTCTAAATCAGCACATACATCTTGAACATATCCTAATCTTTTTCCATCTGTTATATTTATTACTTCTTTATGCTTAAAGTCTAATCCTTTATCCCCCATTTAAGACCTCCTGCTATATTTTATTCTACATATATTATATATATGAAATAAAAAGTAAAATAGTCAAAGAAATTTTCCTTGACTATTTATAAAATCTTTTAATATGTTCAATTGCACTCTTTTCTAGTCTAGATACTTGTGCTTGAGAAATTCCTATTTCATCTGCAACTTCCATTTGAGTTCTTCCTTCAAAAAACCTTTTTGTTACTATTGTTTTTTCCTTCTTATTTAATTTATTCAATGCTCCTTCTATTGTCATTTTTTCTGTCCATAGTTCATCTGTGTTTTTATTATCTTTTATTTGGTCTATGATATATATATTTTCTGCTCCGTCATTATATATTGGCTCTTGCAATGATACGGGGTCTTGAATAGCATCCATACAAAACCCTATATCCTCTCTTTCTACCTTCAGTTCCTTTGCAATTTCTTCTATTTTAGGTTCTTTACCATGTTCCTTTAAATATTTTTCTTTAAATTGAATTACTTTATATGCAAGATCTCGAACTGATCTACTAACTCTTATACTATTATTGTCTCTTAAATATCTTTTTACTTCTCCTATAATCATTGGTACTGCATAAGTACTAAATTGTACGTTTTGGCTTAAATCGAAATTATCAATTGCTTTTATTAGCCCAACACATCCAACTTGAAATAGATCATCTGCTGTTTCCCCTCTTCCATAAAATCTTTGTATAACACTTAATACTAATCTTAAATTTCCATTTATAAATTTTGTTCTTGCTTCTTCATCTCCTGCTTTAATTTTCACAAATAGTTCTTCTTTTTCTTCTTTACTAATCAATGGTAATTTTGATGTGTTTACTCCACATATTTCTACCTTGTTATTTAACAAAAGAAAAACCTCCTTTGAAACTACTTAATTTAAGTATTTCCAAATTTGGTTTTTTTATACGCTGTTTTTTTCCTCCGTCCCAAAAAACAGCTTTTTATTTTATCCTATTTTACTTGATATTTCTTTTTTCATTTTATTTATTATCTTTTTTTCTAATCTCGATATATAACTTTGTGAAATTCCGGAGTTCATCTGCAACTTCCTTTTGAGTTTTTTCTTCACCCGTTTTAAATCCAAATCTCATTTCCATTATATTCTTCTCTCTATCATTCAATTTAGAAATTGAATTTCTAAGTAATGTCTTGTCTACTTCGTCTTCTAAGTTTCTTGAAGTTATATCGGGTTCCGTACCCAATATGTCTGATAACAAAAGTTCATTTCCATCTCTATCTTTATTTAATGGTTCATCTATTGATACTTCTCCTTTCGTTCTATTATTCTTTCTTAAAAACATTAATATCTCATTTTCTATACATCTTGAAGAATACGTTGCAAGTTTTATTTTTTTATCTGAATTGAATGTATTTACTCCTTTCATTAGTCCTATTGTTCCTATTGATATCAAATCTTCTATTCCTACTCCTGTGTTTTCAAATTTTTTTGCAATATAGACTACAAGTCTTAAATTTCTTTCTACTAATATTTGTCTTGCTTCTAAGTTGTTTTCTTCTGATAATTTTTTTATATATTTTTCTTCTTCTTCCGGGGGTAATGGTGGTGGAAGTGTTTGGCTTCCTGCTATGTAAAATATAGGTAAATATTCTATCTCATTATTTTCATTTAAATATCTTGCACAAACTGTATTTATTTTATTTTTTAAAAAATCCAGTATTTTCATCTCTATCAGCTCCTTTTGTCATTTTTTTAAATAAATTCCATTCCCATAAGAGCTCTATACTCACCTTTTTTTGTTAGAGACTTATCATAAATTCCTAGTATTATATTTTCTTTTTCTTCTATTTCTTCTTCTTTTATTATCTTTAAATATTTTGCTTTTATTCCAATTAACATTCCATTCTGCTTTCCAAGTGATGAAAACGGAATTAGCTTTAATCTTGGACTATACTCCTTTCTAATCTCTTCTGGTATTTTTTCGAAATCACCTCCTATTATATCTTCCAGATGATTTAATATTTCTTTTGGCATGCATTCATATAAGAGTGTATGTTCTATGACCACTACAGGTGTATTTGTAATCGGCTCTTTTAACATGTTTCCTGTATCTACTAACGCTCTTGTTTTAATTGTTTTTCCATTTAATTTGATTTCTATATCGTATATCATATCTTTTTTTGTCATCTTACTTTTTATTATTGTAAATGCAGATATTATTATTACGAAAGCTACTATCGCTGCTAAAATTACAGTCTTTAATGGATATGTACCTAAAAACAAACCATTTTTCATTAAAATTTCTTGAGGTTTTACTACATAGATTAAAGCAAATGCTGCTCCTCCAAATACAAATGAAATCAAGTAAAAAAATAGTATTTCTTTACACAGTTTTTTTACATTCTGTGGATAATATGCAATATATACAATTACAATTGACAATATAATTTTTAATATAAAATTTGAATAGATTTCTAAAACTCCTGTATATGATACAATTGAATATATTGCTCCTAACAACCCCGCGATTATTAATCTTATATGTTTTATTTTGATTTTTAAGATTAATCCTGTTGCAAGTAAAATTATGTAATTCATTATTAGATTTTCAATTAAAACAACATCAACATAAATGGTCATATTATCACCTGTAACTAGTATTTTACTACTTTAGTTTTGAAAAATCTGTCTTTTCTTATATGCGAAAAAAAGAAATAATCGAACATTTTCGATTATTTCCTATTTTTTCCTATTTTTATTTTGTATTTTTTAGTTTTTATTTCTATTTTTTCTTAAGAAAGCTGGTATATCTAAATCATTTTGTGATGAGCTTGTATCGTGACTTGATGGTATTGAATTTACTTTTTTCTCCCATGTTTTTGATACAATATTATCTACTCCTATACTTGAAATTGGTTCATTCTTTTCAAATCCTGTTGCAATTACTGTTATTTGAATGTCATCTCCCATTGATTCATCTGTTACTGTACCAAAGATAATATTAGCTTCTGGATCAACGCTACGTTGTACAAGTTCTGCTGCTGTATTTACTTCATGTAATCCCAAATTATCTCCACCTGTAATATTAATAATGACTCCTTTTGCTCCTTCTATTGATGTTTCTAGTAATGGGCTTTGAATTGCTTCTTTTGCTGCATCTTCTGCTCTATTTTCTCCTGATGCTCTACCAACTCCCATATGTGCCATACCTTGATTTAACATTATTGTTTTAACATCTGCAAAATCTAAGTTTACTAAACCTGGAATAGCAATCAAATCTGAGATGCCTTGTACACCTTGTCTTAATACATCATCAGCCATTTTAAAAGCTTCTATAATTGATGTTTTACGATCTACTATTTGTAATAATTTATCATTTGGAATTACTACTAATGTATCTACTTTTCCTTTCAAGCTTTCAATTCCACGTTCTGCTTGTGATAATCTTTTCTTTCCTTCGAATGTAAAAGGCTTAGTCACAACACCTATTGTAAGTATTCCCATTTCTTTAGCTGCTTGTGCTACAATTGGTGCAGCTCCTGTTCCTGTTCCTCCACCCATTCCGGCTGTTACGAACACCATATCTGCTCCTCTTAGCACTTCTGCTACTTCTGCTTTACTTTCTTCTGCTGCTTGAGCTCCAATATCTGGATTTGCTCCTGCTCCTAATCCACGAGTAATTTTTTCTCCTATTTGTATTTTTGTTTTAGCTTTTGATATTTGTAAAGCTTGTCTATCTGTATTTACAGAAATAAAATCAACACCTTTTATATCCGCTTCTATCATTCTGTTTACAGCATTATTTCCTGCTCCTCCTACTCCTATAACTTTAATAGTAGCAGTTCCATCCATCATTGTTACATTATTGTTCTCATCATTATTGTATTCCATCATTTAGTTTTTCCTCCCTTTCTTATTTCAACTCAAATTAAAGTTTTCCCCTTTTTATTTGCTAAATGAATATATAATATAAAATTAATTACTAAATTAAGAATAGAAAAATTCTTTTATTCTTTCTAATATATTTTTTATAAAACTTTCATTGTTTTGCGTATCTATACTGCTTGAAACAGTTTTTGTAAATGGTCTTGCTGCAATATAACGTACTAAAGCATAACTTGTTCTATATGCTGGCTTTACTGTACTTATTGCTCTTCCTGTTGATATTTTTACAGGTATATTTAAATTAATTTTTCCAGCCACATCACTTTTATTTATATTCACTATACCTTGACCTGTTAATATTACATTGTTTATTTTTTGCTTTAATCCATGATTTGTTATATCTTTGTTTATAATTGAAAAAATTTCTTCAATCCTTGCTTCTATAATCTCTATTAGTTCTGAACTTTTTATTATTTTATTCCTTGTATCATCTTTGCAAGTATTTAAAATAATATCATTATCATTATCTATAAAAGATTTTAAAGCTAGTCCATATTGTCTTTT
>CALXFC010000086.1 GCA_944387485.1 uncultured Clostridia bacterium | reverse complement strand
ATTAAATCTGTTAGAATCTGCTTAAAAAAGAAATAGTTAATATCATTAATAGAACTAATTAATTTAAACAAATCATCTTCTTTAATATCGTTATTTATAAGATTTAATATATATAACATTAAAACCTTATTTTCAGCCAAAGTAGTAG
Organism: uncultured Clostridia bacterium; assembly: GCA_944387485.1. Classification (GTDB taxonomy): domain Bacteria; phylum Bacillota; class Clostridia; order TANB77; family CAG-508; genus CAG-269. The sequence continues at coordinate 5,103 of CALXFC010000086.1, read as the reverse complement.
TATTATTATTTGAATTAGAACTCATATAACTGCACTCCTTACTTTGATTAATTTCAATTGAAGTATATCACAGTTTACAAAAAAAGTAAATGAGAACGTAAAAAAAACACAATTAATCAAAATATTAAAATAAAAAAATGACAAATTTGTTCAAAAATATGTACAATTGGTATTTTTTGTGATAGAATTAAAAAGTATAAAAAATAAGGAAGGAAAATGAAAAAATGGCAGTAGCTGTAAGCCTTGAGGCTGTATACACACATATACATACACATTAGTTTAGTGAGAGAAAAAGCTAGAGATAGCCATTATTTTTGTGCACCTTAAATTAATAAAATCTAAGTAATAACTAAATATAGTTACTACTTAGATTTTTGTGCGTTTAAAGGGGGAATGAAAAAATACTAGGAGGTATTAACCAAATTTGAAAATATAAAATAAAAAGGAGAAATGTTTTATGAAGACAAAAATGAAAAAATTATTATTAACGATATTACTAATAACAGTAGTATTTAGTTTATTTAATTTTAACTATAAAGTAGAAGCATCAACAAATGGTATGACACAAGATGATGCAATAAATTGGGTTAAATCAAAGATTGATAAAGTGATAGGTTCTGGACAATGTGTAGCTTTGATTTCAGAATATTATATGGCACTAGGACAGACAACCCCACATTATGAATATGCATATCAGTTAAAAGACCAAGCGGATTACCAGCCTTCAGGATGGCAGACATTACAAGGCGTACAGCCACAAAAAGGAGATATTCTTATATATTTACCAAGTGCTGGAAATGGTGCAGGACATGTTGCTATATATGAATCAGATAATGTAACATATCATCAAAATTATGGAGGACAATATGTAAGACAAGTAACTAATCGTTATGATCAAATGTATGATATATATGGAAATATTATGCAATATTGGGGAGTAGTTAGACCTGATTTTGCACCTGCAGATACAAAAGCACCAGAAGTTGGTAATGTTACAGTAAGTGAAAAAAATAAAGAAGGATTCACAATTACAGCAGACGTATCAGATGATGTAGGAGTAACAAAAGTATCTTTCTATGTAACTGTAAATGGAAAGGAAATAACATTTAATGCTCCATCAATAAGTGATGGAAAAGCATCTGTAAGAATTAATTATGCAGATTATGATTTAACAGAAGGAACAAGTACAGCAACAGCAAATATATGGGCATATGATGCAGCAGGAAAGACATCAAACACAGGTAATATAGGAACAGTAAATATTGACTTAAATGATCCAGTAATTAGTAATGTAGAAGTAAGTGATGTAACAGGAACTGGTTATGTATTAACATTTAAAGTATCAGATAATGTAGGAGTAACAAAAGTACAATGTCCTACTTGGAATGAAAGCAATGATAGAGATGAAATGGAAGGATCAAATTGGGAAACAAACCCAGAATATACAGCAATAGAAAAAGCAGGAGTATATACATATCATGTAAATATAGATAATGATACTTTCCAAAATGAAGGTGGAACATATAAAACTCAAATAACTGCATTTGATGAGTACGGAAATACAGTACAAGAAAATGTAGAAGTAGAAGTATATCCAATAACAGATGTAACTCTAAATGAAAGTGAAGCAACTATATATAAAGGACAAGAATTAGTATTAGAAGCAACTTATGAACCAGAAAATACAACAGGAGATACAGAAGTAACATGGACAAGTAGTGATGAAGAAGTTGCAACTGTAAAAGATGGAGTAGTAACAGCTTTAAAAGAAGGAACAACAACAATAACTGCAACAATTGACGGAGTAGAAGCAACATGTGAATTAACAGTAAAAGAAATACCATTAGGAAGTATAGAAATAGAAGAACAAAATGTTTCTTTAAATGTTGGAGAAGAAAAAGATTTACATGTTTTATATAATCCAGAAGATACAACAGATGATAAAACAGTAGTATGGACAAGTAGTGATGAAAGTGTTATAACAGTATCAGAAGATGGAAAAGTAAAAGCATTAAAGGCAGGAAAAGCAACAATAACAGCAACAGTAGGAGATAAAACAGCAACAACAGAAATAGTAGTAAATGAAGAACAAGGAACAGGAACATCAGTATTACCAAAAACAGGTGATATGCAAGTTGTATTACTAGCATTAGGAATGGTAATTTCTGCAGCAGGAATAATCTTTATGGGAAACAAACCCAGAATATACAGCAATAGAAAAAGCAGGAGTATATACATATCATGTAAATATAGATAATGATACTTTCCAAAATGAAGGTGGAACATATAAAACTCAAATAACTGCATTTGATGAGTACGGAAATACAGTACAAGAAAATGTAGAAGTAGAAGTATATCCAATAACAGATGTAACTCTAAATGAAAGTGAAGCAACTATATATAAAGGACAAGAATTAGTATTAGAAGCAACTTATGAACCAGAAAATACAACAGGAGATACAGAAGTAACATGGACAAGTAGTGATGAAGAAGTTGCAACTGTAAAAGATGGAGTAGTAACAGCTTTAAAAGAAGGAACAACAACAATAACTGCAACAATTGACGGAGTAGAAGCAACATGTGAATTAACAGTAAAAGAAATACCATTAGGAAGTATAGAAATAGAAGAACAAAATGTTTCTTTAAATGTTGGAGAAGAAAAAGATTTACATGTTTTATATAATCCAGAAGATACAACAGATGATAAAACAGTAGTATGGACAAGTAGCGATGAAAGTGTTATAACAGTATCAGAAGATGGAAAAGTAAAAGCATTAAAAGCAGGAAAAGCAACAATAACAGCAACAGTAGGAGATAAAACAGCAACAACAGAAATAGTAGTAAATGAAGAACAAGAAACAGGAACATCAGTATTACCAAAAACAGGTGATATGCAAGTTGTATTACTAGCATTAGGAATGATAATTTCTGCAGCAGGAATAATCTTTATTATAAAGAAAAATAGAAAATAGAAAGGAAAAGAATAGGAGCTTTTAAAGGCTCCGTTCTTTATAAAATTTAGACTATGGCAAAAGCAAAACATTTAAAACAAAAAGAAAAGAAAATGGGATTTTTAAGTATTTTTTTCTTGATTATTTTTATAGGTGTGTTTGTTTATACATCTACTAATTTAGTGATTTGGTATAGAAGTAATAAAGAATTGGAAGAAAACGAAAAAGATATTTTTTCTAGAGTTGTTAAAGTATCAGATGAAGATCCAGAAAAAACGCAAATAGATTTTCAAACTTTAAAAAGTATAAATTCAGATGTAAAGGCTTGGATTGAAGTAGAAAATACAAATATTAATTATCCTATATTACAAACTACAAATAATGATTATTATTTAAAACATGATATAAACAAAAAATATAGTTCTTGTGGAAGTATTTTTTTGGACTGCGATTCTAATGGGGATTTTACAGATAAAAATACAGTTGTATATGGACATAATTTGTTAAATGGAAAAATGTTTGCAGAATTAGAAAAAGTAGTAAGCGGAGAATTAGGAAATAAAATAAAAATTAAAATATATCTCCCAACAGGAGAAGAAAAAGAGTATGAAGTGTTTTCTGGATATGTAGGAGAACCAAGTTTGGATATGAAACAAAATACATCATATGATGAAATATTAAAAAAGAGTGAATTGAAGTTCGAATATAATGAAGAGAACAAAGATAATAATTTAATAACGCTCATCACTTGTAATGCTAATAGTCAAAAAAGAATTGTAATAAGCGGTTTGGAAATAAAAGAAAAATAAATAAAATAGTTTAGTGTTATAAAATTGCTATATTAAAATGATATAGCAATTTTTTTCGAAAAAACTCTTTTAATATTTTAATAATGGTGATATAATACATTAGTGCTAGACATAAAAATAATAAAAATTAAAGGAGTTGATCTTATTATGAAAAAAGGAAAAGTTGTTTTAGTAGGAACTGGAATGGTAGGAATGAGTATGGCCTATTCAATGCTAAACCAAGGAGGAGTAAATGAACTAATATTAATAGATATTGATAAAGACAAAACAAAAGGAGAGGAAATGGATTTATCACATGGACTTCCATATGCACCACAAAAAATGGTAATTAGAGCAGCTGATTATGATGAGTGTAAAGATGCTCAAATAGTAGTAATTACAGCAGGAGTTGCTCAAAAGCCAGGACAAACAAGATTAGAGCTTGCAGAGGTAAATACAAAAATAATGAAACAAGTAACAGAAAGTATAATGGCAAGTGGATTTAATGGTATAATCATAGTGGCAAGTAACCCAGTTGATTTAATGTCATATGTTGTAGCGGAAGTTTCTGGACTACCAAAAAACAGAGTAATTGGTTCAGGTACAGTATTAGACACAGCAAGACTACGTTATATAATGGCAGATTATTTAAAAATATCTAGTAAAAATATTCATGCATATATTATGGGAGAACATGGAGATTCATCATTTGTTCCTTGGAAACATGCATATGTTGGATGTAAAAGAATAGCTGATGTCATGAAAGATAATTATCATCCAATGTCAGATTTAGAGAAAATTCATAAAGATGTTGTAGATGCAGCTTATGAAATTATTGAAAAGAAAAGAGCAACATATTATGGTATAGGAATGGCACTAAATAGATTAGTAAAAGCAGTATTAAATAATGAAAATGCTATATTAACAGTATCTACATATTTAAAAGATGGACAATATGGACAAGATGATATTTATATTGGAGTTCCTGCTGTTATAAATAGCAACGGTGTAAGAGAGTTAGTGGATTTGGACTTAGATAAGGATGAACAAGCTAAATTAGATAATAGTTGCAAATTAATTAAAGAAATGAGAGAAAAGTCAATAGATAAAATAATAAAAGGATAAGAATAAAGACACTTTTTAAAGTGTCTTTTTTCTATTTATAAAAAGTTGGAAAATTTTTGGGATTTTTTTGTAAAAAGCTATTGACATAAGACTTTAAAGATTGTATAATATATAAGCATGAATTAAGCGTTGAAGCTAAATGTGGCTACATCCTTACGGAAATAAGGGTGGAGGGAACTTTAGTGGAGTATGTTATGGCTAAGACCAGGCGGTAAGAAATAAAAGCACTTATCCCAAAA
>CALXFC010000085.1 GCA_944387485.1 uncultured Clostridia bacterium | reverse complement strand
GTCTATCATCAATATTGTTGTTTCTTCTTCTCCCATTACTGATTCTACTGCACTCGCTAAAGTTATATATTTTCGATTTTCTATCTGTGCTACTGCTTTTAAGTCTATCTCTTTTTCTTCTGACTCTATTTCTCCATTTACTATTTTTATTGTATACTTTCCAAATTTATTAACAAAAAACATCAAATCTTCACTAGTTGACCAATAATCATCTCCTTCCATTTTGTATTTTACTTGCCATTTGTCTACATATCCTGTGTTGTACTCTATATTTGTTATACTTATTCTTACTTCTCCATCATATTCTTGTCCATATGTTATTTCAAATTCTGGTCCATTTGAATTTTTGTCTTCATATTCAACATTATATAATCCATTTGGTAATTGTTCTAATGTGTAATATGTTTCTCCTTCATACTCAAATCCATCATGACTTATTACACTTCTATTTTTTACATTTACATAAAATTCTCCTTCTGTTCCCTCTATTCCTAAAGTTTCTATAGTTGCTCTATCATAATATTTGTAATCTGTACTATCTGATATTCCTGATTCTTCTGAAGTGAATACTTTATTTGCTTGTTCGTCTAAATCTTTTCCTATGCTTAGCACATCTTCTCCATCTTTATATCTATCATATAATTCATTTACCTCTGTTTGCATTATTTCCATTTCTGCTGTGAATTTATTTAATTTAGATTGTTGTAGTATTCCTACTCCACTAGATATTCCAACAGATGCTAATATTATTAGTATTGCAACTGTTATTACCAAACTAATTAATGTAATACCTTTATTTTTACTCATTTTGTAAGAATATAGTGTGTGTGTGTGTGTGTGTGTGTGTGTGTACAGCCCCAAGGCTTACAGGTTTATCTATTGTTTTTTCTTTCATGTCTTCCTCTTTTCTATATTATATAAATTATTGGCTGGGGTACTGTGATTCGAACACAGGAATGTCGGAACCAGAATCCGATGCCTTACCACTTGGCGATACCCCAATCTTCTTTCATATTATAACAAATTAATTTTAAATTATAAATACTTTTTTAAAAATTAAAAGAAAAAAATAAAAGAAGATATTTATCTCCTTTTAAAAACTAAATTATATTATCTTCTTCGTCGCTCTCAACCCATAATATATTACAATCCTTTTCTATAGCCTTCACACCACAATCTTCGCAAATCCATACATTATCTGAATAAAATGAAAGTTCGTTATGTCCATTACATTTTGGACATTCATTATTATATAGAGATTGATATTCTTTTATAAGTTCTAGTGATTGCACATAATTTTCTGACCCACATTCACTACAAGTCCATTTTCCTGTCTCTCCCTTGAAACCTTTTTGGTTTATTTAGATTTGCAAAGCAATTATCGCAATTCCATTTTATTCTATCATTTTTTCATCCATAACATTTCATCCCTTTTTAATCATCAATTTTAATTATTTCATACTCTGGATCTTCCCAATTTTCTTCGTCATAATCATAATCTCCAGGATTTGACATATGTAAAATTTCAGCTTCCAATTGTGAACAACTATTATAATACAAATTAACAAGAAAGATAGTAATATTTGCTTATATATCAAGCACTTACTACTATCTTAAGAGTGTTTCTAATTTTCTTTTAAATTTCTATATTGTATTCTTTATTATTTTTTCATATCTTTCATAATATGGTTCATATTTTGAAAGTAATTCATAAAAAGATTTACAATGTGTTTTATATTTTAGATGACAATATTGATGTAATACAACATAATCTATTATTTTTCTTCCATATTTTACAATATCTGGGTTAATAGTTATTTTACAATCTTCACATTTTCCTAATCCTTGTATTCTTTTTACTTCATATTCCTCAGGTGCAAATCCTAGCATTATTCTTGTTTTTTCCATTGCTCTTTCTATTTCCACATTTGCAATTTGTTCGTACATTTTCTCAATAGCCAAATCTAAAATTCCTACATTTGATATTTTTCTATATCTGTTAGGTAGTGATATTTTTATAGTTTTTCCTTCTACATCTAACTCAGTAATTTTAATATTTTTATAAATAATTTTAACTCTGTAATCTACACCTAATACTGGTACTGGATGTCTCTCTATGCTATTATTTACAGTTAATTTAACGTTTACTCTTCTCTTTACTATATTCATTTAATATCACTCCTTATCAAAATCTTGTTTTGCGAATTACTGTTCGCTTTTGTTGTTCTTATTTTACATTTTGTTTTCTATTTTGTCAATAGTTTTTTATAAAAAAAAAATAAAATATTTGTTCGGTGTTTTTTGTGTTCCTTTTATACCAATATTTTGATAAGAAAAAATTTTTATACAAATTAAAAAATGGAACAAATAAGGGGTGTCCCCATTTGTTCCATTAATCATTATTCAGCCTTTTTATCTTCTTTAGCTGGTTCTTCTGTTTTAGCTTCTTCTTTAACTTCTTCAGCTTTTTCTTCTTTTACAGGCTCTTCTTTTACTGTTTCAACTGGTTCTTCTGTTACAGTATCTACAGTTTCTTGAACTGTTGTATCTACAGTTTCAACTGCTGGAGCTTCTTCTGGAGCACTTTCTACTGGTGCTTCCTCTACTGCTGGCTCTTCTACTAAATCTTCTTTAATTGTTATTTCTCTATCTTCAATTCTTGCTCCAACTTGTTCTTTAGTCTTAGCAGCTTTACCAAGTCTATCTCTTAAGTAGAATAATCTAGCTCTTCTTGCTTTACCTACTCTTACTAATTCTACTTTTTCAACTAAAGGTGAATGTACTAAGAATGTTTTTTCAACACCAACACCATAAGAAATTTTTCTTACAGTGAAAGACATATTTACTCCTCCACCTTGTACTTTTATTATAATTCCTTCAAATACTTGGATTCTTTCTTTATTTCCTTCTTTTATTCTTACGTGTACTCTTACTGTATTACCAACTTTTAATTCTGGTATTTTGTTTTTCAATTGTTCATGTTCAATTGATTTAATAATATCCATTTTAGAATATCCTCCTTTTCTTCCTAATTTAAATTTAGAGCGGTGCATTTGGGATTTTGCACTTCTTTTTATTTTTTATTTAATAAATCCGGTCTTTTCTTTTTAGTTATCTCTAAAGATTTTTGTTTTCTCCATTCATCTATTCTTTGATGGTTTCCTGAAAGTAAAATCTCTGGAACTTTTACTCCTTCAAATACCTCTGGTCTTGTATATTGTGGATATTCCAAAAGCTCATTTGAAAAACTTTCTTCTTTTATAGAATCTTCACTTAAGACTCCTTCTACATATCTACTTACACTATCAATTAGTACCATAGCTGGAAGTTCTCCACCTGTTAATACATAATCTCCAATAGATATTTCTTCATCCACTATTTTATCAAGAACTCTTTGGTCGATACCTTCATAATGTCCACAAAGAATTATTAAATGTTCTTCTTTAGATAACTCTTCAACCTTTTTTTGGTCTAATGTTTTACCTTGTGGTGACATATATATCACTTTTGTATCTTTATTATTTAAAGACTGATACGCTCTATATACTACATCTGGCATCATTACCATACCAGCTCCACCACCATATGGAGTATCATCTACCTTATTATGTTTATTTTCTGAAAAATCTCTAATATTAACTAGATTAATATCAATTTGTTTATTTTTCTTAGCTCTTCCTATGATGCTTTCATTTAAAACAGAAAACATTTCAGGGAAAAGTGTTAAAACATCAAAACGCATTTTTTCCTCCATATTACATTAATCCTGGAATTAGATGAACTATCATTTTTCTTTCTTCCATATCTATTTTTTTAATTACATCTTCTATTGCTGGAAGAAGAATTTGTTTACCTAATTCATTTTTTACAACATATATATCAGAACTTCCTGAATTGAATATGTCATCTAGAATTCCTAATTTTTTACCATCATCAGTATAAACATCTAGTCCTATCATATCAACAATATAATAAGTACCTTTTTCTAAAGGTTCTTCTTTGTCACGATCTACAACTAAATAATAATTACGTAACAAATTTGCATCCTCTGGATTTTCTATACCTTTGAATTTTATTAATACCATTTCCTTATGATATTTTACTTCTTCTATTACATATTCTTTTCTTTCATTCTTATTTTGGATATATACTTTTTTTAAGTTGTCAAATCTTTTCTTTATATCATCTGTAAATGGTTTTACTTTTACCATTCCTTTGATACCAAAAGTATTTACGATTTGACCGATTTCAAGATATTTTGTCATATTAAAATACTCCAATTATCCTATAAATTCTACAAACACTTTCTTGTGTTCTTTACTTCCAAAAGATTTCATTACAGTACGTATAGATTTAGCAAGTCTACCTTGTCTACCTATAACTTTACCCATATCTTCTTTTGCTACTTTTACTTCAAAAGTAGTAGTTTTTTCATCTTCTTTTTTTGTTATTTCAACAGCATCTTTATTATCTACTAAATTTGAAATAATGATTTTTAATGTTTCTTCCATTTTTACCTCCAATAATTTAATTGGCTTTAAAAAATTTAAAGATTAAGTTAATTATTTAACTTTTTCCATTAAGTCTTTTACTGTTGGTGTTGGTTTTGCACCATTTTTTATCCATTGTTCTAATTTTTCTTTATCTACAACTATTGTAGATGGTTCTGTCATTGGATCATATGTTCCTATTTGCTCTATTATTTTACCATCTCTTGGGCTTCTTGAGTCTGCTACTACTATATGATAAAATGGAGCTTTTTTCTTTCCTTGTCTTTGTAATCTGATTTTTACCATTTATTTCACCTCCAAATTTAGAATTAGTTTATATCAAATTTATATTACTGCAATTTAATTTATAAATTGCATAAGCTAAATAACACTAAAATTTAAAATTCTTTAAGGTATTTTCATCTATACCATTCATCATTTTCTTAAGTCCACCTTTGTTGCTTTTCATTTTTTTCATCATTTTTTGTGTCATTTCAAATGATTTTATGAATTTGTTTATTTCTTGTACTGATGTTCCACTTCCGCTTAGCAATACGTTGTCTACGACTAGCGTTAAGCAGTCTTACATCTCTTTTTTCTTCTTTTGTCATTGAGCATATTATTGCTTCTATTCTTACAAATTCTTTATCATCTATTTTAACATCTTTTAGTTGATTCATTCCTGGTATTAATTTTAATAAAGATGAAAATGAACCCATTTTCTTTATTTGTCTTATTTGTGTTAAATAATCATCTAAGTCAAATTCTCTTTTTCTTAGTTGTTTCTCTAATTTTTCTGCTTGTTCTTGGTCAAATGCTTCTTCCGCTTTTTCTATTACAGATAA
>CALXFC010000084.1 GCA_944387485.1 uncultured Clostridia bacterium | reverse complement strand
AAAACCACTAATTAACCCAGCTTTTTTCTAAAAGCTCCTTGTTATTTTAGCACATTTTACATAATATTTCAACATATAGAAAAAAATAAGATAAGAATTCATTCTTACCTTACCTTTATCAAATTAAGATTGTGCTACTGGATAAACACTTACTTGTTTTTTATCTCTACCTTTTCTTTCAAATTTTACATTTCCGTCGATTAAAGCAAATAATGTGTCATCGCTACCTTTTCCAACATTAACTCCTGGATGTACTTTTGTTCCTCTTTGTCTAACTAAGATGTTTCCTGCTAAAACAAATTGTCCATCTGCTCTTTTAACACCAAGTCTCTTTGATTCACTATCTCTACCGTTACGGCTACTACTTTGACCTTTTTTATGAGCCATGCTTTCTCAACTCCTTTCGACTTTTTTATTTATTTTCGCTTATAAAATACATTTTATTTAGCTTCTACTTTTTTAGCTACTTTTTCTGTTTCTTTTTTAGCTGTTGTAGCTTTCTTTTCTGCTGCTTTTTTTATTGAAGTAATTTCTACTTTTGTATATGGTTGTCTGTGACCATATCTTCTTCTATAGTTAGCTTTTGCTTTCATTTTAAAAACAATTATCTTCTTAGCTTTACCATGAGAAACTACTTTTCCTTCTACTTTTACACCTTTAACATAAGGATTTCCAACTTGTACTTTTCCATCTTCAGATACTAACATAACTTTATCAAAAGTTACTTTTTTACCTTCCTCTGCATCTAATTTTTCAAAAAATACAACATCTCCTTCTGCTACTTTGTATTGTTTTCCACAGCTTTCGATTATTGCGTACATCTTTAAATGCACCTCCCTTATTTGTATACTCGCTAATCCTTAAATTCAGGCAATTAACTAAAAGTTAATATTTAAGGAGCCTTGACTAAGCGGATTACAGTTATTTATTTTAACATAGATGGATACATTTGTCAACGGTTTTGCCGTATTTTTCTATTTTTCGATATTCACAAATTCTTTTTTCAACTTTTCTAAAGCAATCCTTCTACTACTTACTTTATTTTTCTCTTTTTCTGATAATTCAGCTAAAGTTTTTCCATTATCTAATTCAAATATACTATCAAAACCAAAGCCATTACTTCCTTTTTCAGATTCAGATATTTTCCCTTTTATAACGCCTTCTACTACAAATTCATTTTCATTATCTACATATGCTATACTACATATAACTCTAGCTGTTCTGTCTTTTTTATCTTTCATTTTATTTATTATGTATGTATTTCTATCTTCTTGAGTAGCATTATCTCCTAAAAATCTTGCTGTTTCAACTCCTGGGAAGCTATCTAAAATGTCTATACATAAACCACTATCATCTGCTATAGTTGGTATGTTGGTCTTTCCAAATACTTCTTTTGCTTTCTTTAAAGCATTATCTTTAAATGTATTTTTATCTTCTTTAACATTTATATTTATTCCAATTTCTTGTAAACTTAATAATTCATATTCGTTTAAAATTTCTCTTATTTCTTTTAATTTTCCTTTGTTATTAGTTGCAACTATAATTTTTTCCATTATCTTTCTTCTCCAATATCATTTCTATTTTCTCTTATTTCTTCTAATCTTTCTATCATTTCTTTATATTCTTCTGCCCTACTATCTTTATTAATTTGCTCTAATATTTAAAATTTTTAAATGGCTAATAAATTTTCTAAACATCTTTTCTCTATTTCTATTCATTTTAATTACTCCTTTTCCTTGTAATATAACAGTTTTCTTAATATTTGTCCAGATTTAAAATTAAAAAGCCAAAAACTTCCCTATAAATTATAGAAAAGTTTTTTATTTTACTCATTTATTTGTCTTTTTGCCCCTACAACTACAAATCTTCCATCTTTTACATGATATGAGCAAGTAGATAAAGTAATCAATTGTCTTCCGAATTCCGCTGTTTTTTCAATATTATACAAAGAAATTTCTTTTATATTTTTTATATAGTTATTATAGTCTTCTTCTGATTTTGGATTTATAAAAAAATAATATTTAAATACATTATCTATATTATTATATACTTTAGATTTAAAAACAGAAATTATATCATATGTTGCTTCATCATCAGCAGTTGTAAATAATATTTCTGGATGTTTATTATAATAATCTTCACTTTCATATTTTAATAGTTCTTGGAACATTGTTCCATTATTTAAATTATGACCATAAATTAAAAAGTTATTACTAGGTATTTCCCAATCATAATCTTTATCTAAAAAAATTGCACCATTTTTTGATTTTTCTTTCTTATAATTATGAGTCATATAATACTCATTATCATCTCCTTGTACTACAGGATAACTTATACTTGTATTTTCTATTTCAAGTAAACCTACAATATCTGAGTTTTCTTGTTTTAAACTTCTTACTTGTATCATCTTTTTTGTACTTTCTTTTGTTACTTTACTCTCATCAACTTCTATTGTATCTACTATTTTAGTTTCTTCTATTGCTTCTTTTTTCCAATAAAGTTCTTTTAATATATATATAATTGAAATAATTATTAAAGAAACTAAAATAATATAAATTAATAAAATTATAAGTTTCTTACTTTTTTCCATTATAATTTTTATAATATAAGGATAGACTTATTTAGCCTATCCTTTTTTATTTTTCATTATAACAATAGCAGTTACTGAGAATAATACTGTTAATACAGCAATTCCTAAATAGTTTTCAATACCTGTTTTTGGTGTTTCATCTTTTTGTACTACATTTGTAGTATTTCCTGTATTTGTGTTTGTATCTGGATTTGTTTCTTCTTTTACTTCAACTGTTTTTACAAAAATAGTTGTATCTTTATCTATTGCAATTGTAAAATCAAATTTTGTTTTAAAATCAGCATCTGTATAATAACCTTCTATAGTATAGCCATTATCGACTTCCACATATGATTTTAACATGTCTTCAGTTAGTTTACTTCCTGAATCTACTGCTACTTTATAAGTTTTATCATTTACAACTAAGCTTACTATAAGTTTTTGAGTATCAACATTTGGTGTTGCTTTGTCTGGTATTGTTGATTCTGCAATAACATTATTTTCTTTATCTGTTAATACAACCTTATTTCCTGATAGTACTACTTTATTTGTTGTATTTTCTGTGTTTGTAATTGTAAAATCTGTAAGATGCCCATTTTCTGCAATATAGATTGGGTTTTCATTTGTATCAGTAATCAAAGTTCCATTCATTACTAATGTTGGATTATTAGTAGCAGATGCTCCTTTATCTATTTCTATACCATTGTTTGTTCCTGTACCATTATATCCTAAATGTAAATTTCTTACTTCTACTTTTCCTCCATTTGCAAGAACTGCACCATATTTAAAACCACTTATTGAAACATTATCAAGTATTACAGTTGCTCCATCATATGATTGTACACCATACTTTGGTCCATTTTTTAAATTAATATTTTTTAATGTAAGTTTTCCTTCTGCAAATTGTGCTGTAAACATAGTTTGGTTTCCTGAAGTTGATGTCCAACTGTTATCAGCTACCACATTATGACCATTTCCATCAATTGTAAGTTCTTTTTGTATTACTATTGGTTTAGTAACAGTTATATCGTTTTGTAATGTTATTGTTGCACCTGAATCTGCACTTGATACCGCTTCATTTAATGAAGTTTCATCTGTAACTGGTGTTGCTGCATTACTTAAGTTTGGTATTATTAATAAACTACCTAATAAAATCATAAAAAATACGATTGTTTTTATTGTATTTTTCATTTTTTCACCTCCTGTTTTTATTATCTTTCTCAATTTAATATTTTTTTATTATTATAATTTTTTCCATTTTATTTTTTTTAAAAAATTAATTTTATTTTTTTATTTTTTCTATTGACAAATCTACTTTTACATATTATAATAACTATTGTCGTAAGAAAAACCAATTCTTTATATGCAGATGTGGCGGAATTGGTAGACGCACAGGACTTAAAATCCTGCGGTGGTTAAACACCGTGCCGGTTCGATTCCGGCCATCTGCACCATTAGAACACCAAGTGTTTCGAAAGATTCAGACTTGGTGTTTTAATTTTTTTAAGCTGATTTTCCTAACATTTTTCCTATCACTTTTCTTCTTTCATGGTGCTTAAGATTCCCATAAATGAGATACCATAATTTCATAATTTATACAATTCATAGATATAATTTTGGTAATCATAATTTCTAACAAATAATGTTAAAAAAGCACTTATTTTTTTAACATTTTATGGAAAGGATTTTTTCCAATAATATCTAAAAAAAATTTTGAAAAAGATATAAAAAATACTATTCAAAGGAAATTAATTTTGATAAACTATTAGAAAATAACAATTATTTTTTTAATACTAAACCATTATTTTTAAAAGAAGAAACAGGACAAATAAGTTTTTTTGATTAAGGAGGTTTTTATATGACCGAAAAAGAAGTTATAGATGCAATAAAATAAATATATGCAAGAATATCAAACAGAAACGGACAAGATAGAAGCCAAAACAGCTGAAAAAGGTTACCCACAAAAATGTTATGACACAATTTCTGCATTTGCCAATAAATATGGTGGAATAATAATATTTGGAATAAATGAGCATAATAATTTTAAAGAGCAAGATGTATATGATGTAAATGATTTACAAAAACAAATTACAGCATTATGTACTACTTCGCTTGAGCCTAAAATTAGACCAGAGTTTTTAGCAGTTACATATAATAACAAGAAATTATTAGCTGTAAAAATAAATGAACTACCACAAAAAAAGAAACCTTGCTATTATAAAAATGTAGGAATAAATAAAGGCTCATACATTAGAATTGGAGATTCAGATGAGCATATGACTGATTATGAAATTTATAGTTTACAAAGTTATACTGATGGTATAGAAGAAGATTTAAGACCAATAAAAAGAGCTGAATTTGAAGATTTAAATCAAGATAAAATACAACAATATCTTGAAAAAATTAAAGATGAAAAGCCTAATCTTTCAAAATTCTCTGATGAAAAAATATTAAAATTAAATGGTATTATTGAAAATAGTACTGGCGAAATACATCCAACATTAGCAGGAATGATGGTGTTTGGAGAATATCCACAAGGATATTTGCCACAATTATTTATTGCTTGTGTAGTAGTGCCAGGGAGAAAACTTGGAGATGTTGGAGAATTAGGACAAAGATTTGATGATAATGAAAGAGTTGAAGGAACTATTGAAGAAATGTTAGATAAGTCTCTAGCATTTGTGAGAAGAAATATTGGAACAATGGTTATAATTGATAATAATGGACAAAGAACAGATGTCCCCCATTATCCTATGAAAGCATTAAGAGAAGCTATTGCAAATGCATTAATACATCGAGATTACAGCATAAATACAGAAGGTTCATATATTTATTTAAGAATATTTGATGATAGAATAGAAATTTTAAATCCTGGTGGATTATATGGAAATAATCGTATAGAAAATTTAGGTACAGATAATATACTTGATGTTAGAAACAATACTATTATTAGATTGTTAGAGGAAACTACTGACATTGTAGAAAATAGACATACTGGAATTGCTACAATGAGAGATGAAATGAAAAAAATGAATTTACCTGAACCAGAATTTGAAAATTTAAGAGGAACTTTCAAAGTTACTTTTAGAAAAGAAAAATCAGATGAAACTGTGAAAAATTTCACAGGAAATTGCACAGATAATTTCACAGAAAATTGCACAGATAGAGAAATAAAAGTATTAGAACTATTAAAGGTAAACCCTTCTATTACTCAACTAGAATTAGCAAATGAGT
>CALXFC010000083.1 GCA_944387485.1 uncultured Clostridia bacterium | reverse complement strand
GTTAGCAATTCTAATTGCTAATCCTTGTGCAATAGCAGTTTTACCAACACCAGGCTCACCAATTAAACAAGGATTATTTTTAGAACGCCTATTTAGAATTTGAATAACTCTACCAATTTCTTTATCCCTACCAATTACAATGTCTAGTTCATTGTTTTTTGCTTTATTAGTTAGGTTGGTTCCAAAAGTATCTAAGAATTTCTTTTTCTTATTTTGTTTTTTATTTTTCTTTTTCTCTACTTTTACTTTTTTTCTACCAGTACTTGGTTCTTGTTCATCATCATTATTATTTTTATTTTGAAACATGTTAGAGAAAATAGAACCAATAGGAATTGCAGCCCCAGAAATTTTTGGAGAATCAGGGTCATCATCATTTGTATTATCAAAAGTGATAGCACCTTCCATATTCTCAATATCTTCTAAATTTATATTCTCTGCCAAATCTTTAAAAATAGTTTCAAATTGTTTTGTCATATCATTTATAGAATTTGGATTTCTTGATAAAAGATTATTTTGCTCTGATAGAACTTGAGTAGGATCAATTCCTTTTTTCTTTGCACAATCATAGCAATAACCTTCTAAAGATTCTTTACCATTTTCTATTTTTTTATAAAAAAGTATGGCAGGATTTTTATTACACTCTGAACATAACATACTTTAAATTCCTCATTTCTTTATAATATTATATCTATATAATAATACTCTAAAATCAAGGAATAGTCAACAATTTATAAAAATATTAATGTGAAATTAATGTGAATTTAATATAATTTTTGTATTGAATAATGTATAAAACAATGTTATAATAAAATTGTATGTAAAATAAAAGAAGAATGGAGTCAAAAGATGAATGTTACTTTACCAGAAAAAGAAGGAATAAAGAAAGGTCAAATAATTTTATATTCAGTAATAATTTTTATATGTATTATCTGTGTTGTAGTAGCTTTTTATGTACAATTTTATGCAAGAATAGATTTAGCAAGTTTTGTTGGACTGGGAAGTGAAGCTACATATGGAAGTAAAACAGAAGAGGAGACTATTAAGTTAGAAACGTCATTTAACAATTTATTTATAAATGGGATAAATAATGATAATGGAGAAAATAATAATAAAAAACTAGAGAATGATAAAGATTTAGTATACACAGAGTATCAAAGAAAAGAAAGCAAATTAAATAGTTATAATTTGGAAGTTAATATTCCACATATAAATGTAGATAATGAAATAGTGGAAGCTTATAATAAAGAAATTGAAGATATATTTTTAAATCTTGCAAATAATGTGCTACAAACAGAAAACTCTAATATAATTTATACTGTTGATTATGTAGCAAATGTACAAGATGGAATTTTATCACTTGTTATAAGATCAAATTTAAAAGAAGGTTCAAATGCACAAAAAGTTATTATACAGACATATAATTATGATTTAAGAAATAATAAAGAAATAACATTGCAGGAAGTATTAAAAATAGAAAATTTAGACGAACAAGATATTCAAAATAGAATAAATACAAAAGTAGAAGAGGAAGAGAAAAAAGCAGAAGATTTACAAAGTTTAGGATATAATATTTATTCAAGAGATCCATCAAGTGACATATATAAGTTAGAAAATTCAACAGAATTTTATTTAACACCAGATGCTTTATATATTATTTATGCATATGGTAATGAGACTAATACAAGTGAAATGGATTTAGTTATTTTATAATATTGTACTGTTTTTTGGGACGGAGAAAAAAAACAGGATGAAGATAAAATTAAGAGAAGCTTTAAACGCTTCTCTTTTTGAAAATAAAAGGGGATGTTTTTTATTTTAAATCAGCTTTATTACTGATTACAGTTATATTCTAATAATATAATTTGTCCATTTTGTGAACTAAACGTGAAAAAATAAAAAAATGAAGTAGATATTTTCTACTTCATTTTAAGGTTGTTCATCTAAAGTGACTGTTAATTCTCGCTCTTGTCCATCACGATTTACTTTTATTGTCATAGTATCACCGATTTTATGTGTGTTTTTAATTTCATTTAATTCGTCCATTGTAGTTATTTTTTGACCATCAGCTTCAATAATTACATCACCTGGCTTTATTCCACCTTTTTCAGCTGCAGAGAAATCATCAACAGCTTTTACATAAACACCAACAACTAAATTATTTGCTTTTGCAGTTTCTTCGTCTAAATCCATTCCTGTAATTCCAATGTATGGCCTTCTTACTTTACTATATTCAATTAATTGAGATGTTACATCTTCGGTTGAATTAATTGGAATAGCAAATCCCATACCTTCAATTCCTTCACCTTGAAGTTTTAAAGTATTTATACCAATAACTTGACCTTCGCTGTTTACTAATGCTCCACCACTATTACCAGCATTTATTGCGGCGTCTGTTTGTATTAAAGTATAAGTATTTCCATCAGTATCTGTAATTTTTCTGTTTACAGCGCTGATAACACCACAAGTAATACTACTTTCCATACCTAGAGGATTTCCTACAGCCATTGCAAATTCTCCTACTTTAATGTTATCTGAATCTGCGAATTCAGCTTTTGGAAGACCTGTTTTTTCAATTTTGATAACAGCTAAGTCTGTTTGCTCATCAGTTCCTATAATTTTTGCTTCATATTCTGTTTCATCATTAAATAATTTTACAGTTACCTTTGTAGCTGATGAAACTTCATAAAAATCATCATCTGATGAAGTTGAAACAATATGGTTATTTGTTAAGATGTAACCATCTTCACTAATTATTATACCAGAACCACTGGCTGTGGCAGTAGTTGTTTCATTTTTATTTCCAAACATTGAAATTAAAGAATTCACATTATATTCTACTGTTATTCCAACAATAGAAGGAAGTATTTTATTTGCAGCATAAACAGCGGTGTCTGAATAATTTGATAATGAAGTTTGACTTACGTATCCACTTGCTTCTGAAGAGGTTGATGTACTACTGTTATTAGCATTATTAGTATTTAATATACTAGATCGAATAGAGGGAATACCAAAACATGTTCCTACAACTACAGCACATCCTACTACTCCACTAAAAAATGGTAGTAAAATACTTTTAGCAAAACCAGTTCCATTTTTTTGTTTTTTGCCATTGTCATAATTTTTATAAGAACTAGGATTTTGTACAGTTTTGAAATTAGTGTTGCTTTCGGGTTTTACTTCATAAACAACATTTTTTTTGTTATCATTATTTTCATCCATATTTAAGACCTCCTAAAATCTCTTTATATATTTTATCTCAATTCATTGGTATAATACAATATATTTGTGAAGATTTTGTGAAATAAAATAGAAAATTTATAGATGTTTTCGGATAATTTATATTTATTATTTTTCTTTTTCTATTGAAAAAAATTACTTAAAAATATATAATAATTAAAAATAAAATTAGAAGGTGAAATTAATGAAGATAAAAAATGAAAATGGAATAACATTAGTTGCTTTAGTAATTACAATAATAGTTTTAGTAATAATTGCTAGCATAGGAATTAAGTATGGAAGTGATGCAATAGACGAAGCACAATTAGAAGAATTAAGAACAAATATGTTGTTGATAGAAGCAAGGGCAAAAGGAGTGGTTGAAGAAGCAAATTTTAAAATGGGAATATCACCAGATGAGGCAAAAAAAGAGCAGGTGAGACAAGAAGTATATGTTGAAGAAACAAAATTACAAAAGGCAGATGGTATATCAGCACCATCACAAATACCAGTTTCTGAGTGTTATGAAGTAACAGCAGAAACAATGACGTTGTGGGGAATAGAAGATATCGAATTAGAAGAAAATGAGAAGTATTTAATAAAATTTGATGATACAAATGCAACTGTAGAAGTATATAATACTTTAGGATATGATGGAAATTATTCATTAACTGATATAGATAATTTGGAAGTATAGGGAAGAAAAATGAAAGAAAAAGAAATAGAAAGATTAACAAAATTAAAGGAATTAGAAAAAGATTTATATAATAAAGGTTTTAAAAGTATTTGTGGAATAGATGAAGCAGGGCGTGGACCATTAGCTGGACCTGTAGTTGTTGCAGGAGTTATTATGCCAGAAGATTCAATGATAGAATTTGTAAATGATTCTAAAAAAGTAATTGAAAAAAGAAGAGAAAAATTGTATGATATTATAAAAGAAGAAGCAATAAGTTATTCAATTTCAGTAATAGACCATGAAGTAATTGATAAAATAAATATATTAAATGCTACTAAAAAAGGTGTAACAGAAGTTGTTGATGGATTAGATGTAAAACCAGATTTAATATTAGTGGATGCTTTAGAACATATAGACACAAGAGGAATACCATATGAACCATTAATAAAAGGAGATGCTAGATGTTACAATATAGCTGCAGCATCAATTTTAGCTAAAGTTACAAGGGATAGAATAATGAGACAATGGGATGAAATATATCCACAATATGGCTTTTTATCAAATAAAGGGTATGGAACTGCAAAACATATAGCAGCAATTAAGGAATATGGGTTATGTCCTATTCATAGAGTCACTTTTACAAAGCATTTCACAAAAGGATAAGTTTTAGGAGGAAATATGACAGTATTAGATATTATTGAAAAAAAGAGAGACAAAAAAGAGCTTTCAAAAGAAGAAATAGAATTTTTTGTTAAGGGATATACTAATGGTGAAATATCAGATTATCAAGCAGCCGCATTAGTTATGGCAATATATATACAAGGAATGACAGAGGAAGAAACAACCAATTTAACTCTTGCAATGGCACATTCTGGAGAAATATTAAATTTATCAAAACTATTAAATAAAATAATAGTAGATAAGCATTCAACAGGAGGAGTAGGGGATAAAGTTTCTTTGATTTTACTTCCATTAGTGGCATCTTGTGGAGTTGTAGTTGCTAAAATGTCAGGGAGAGGTTTAGGATTTACGGGTGGAACTGTAGATAAATTGGAATCAATTCCAGGTTACAAAACAGATATAGATATCAATAAATTTGTGGAGAATGTTGAAAAAATAGGTATTAGTATGATTTCACAGACTTTAAATTTAGCACCAGCAGATAAAAAATTATATGCATTAAGAGATTCAATTTCTTGTGTTGAAAGTATTCCCCTAATAGCATCTAGTATAATGAGTAAGAAAATAGCAAGTGGAGCGCAAAAAATAGTAATAGATGTAACAGTTGGGAAACGGTGCTTTTATGAATAATTTACACAATGCAGAGAAATTGGCAAAAGAGATGATAAGTATAGGAAAATTGGCAGGTAGAGAGACGGTGTGTGTGTTAACTAATATGGATGAACCATTAGGGTATAGTGTAGGAAATTCTTTAGAAGTAAAAGAAGCAATAAAAGCTTTAAAAGGAGATATTGCAAAGGATGTAAAAGAAGTTGTATTAGAACTTGGTTCATATATGTTAAAATTAGCAGGGATAGAAAAAAATTTAGAAAAAGCTAAAAAAATGCTAGAACAAAATTTGAAAAATGGAAAAGCTTACGATAAGTTTATGCAATTAGTAAAAGCACAAGGTGGAGATGTAAATTATTTGTCAGATTTGGAAAATTTTGAAGAATCGCAATATATCGAGCCTGTTTATAGTGAAAAATCAGGATATATTTATAGTATAGATGCTAAAGAGATAGGAAAGCTCGCTTGTAATTTAGGTGCAGGAAGAGTAAAAAAAGAAGATAAAATAGACATGTCAGTTGGAATAGTATTGAATAAGAAAGTAGGAGATTATGTAACAAAAGATGAAGAGTTGGCGTATCTTCATATAAATAATCCAGAACAACTTGACTCAACAAAAGATATTATCAAGAAAATTGTAAAAATAAGAAAAGAGAAACAAGAGCCAATGAAAACTATTATAAAAATAGTTAAATAAGGAAATTATTAAAAATTGTGTCAATAACTTTTAATTATGTCATAAAAAAATAATAAAATTAATTTTTAATTATGTCATAGTGAGCTGCTTGTTTG
>CALXFC010000082.1 GCA_944387485.1 uncultured Clostridia bacterium | reverse complement strand
GTTAATACTCTATATAATGTTACATATGCTCCTATTTTTTCATCATTTAATTCTTGAGCCCAGAATCTTTCTCTATTTCTACGTACATACCAGTTTGATAATTGATCTGTAAAGTCTTCTATTAATAATGCTGCTCCTGTTATATCATAGCTGTCTAATTTTTCGGCTACTTCTTTTACTAATGTATTTAATTTAGATATTATCCATTTATCCATTACATTTGTTAATTTATAGTCTTTATATTCTAATGGATTAAATTTATCTATTTCTGCATATAAAACATAGAATGAATATACATTCCATAATGTACTTAAGAATCCTCTTTGTGTTTCTTGTACATTTTTTATTCCTAATCTTTTTGGTAACCATGGAGCACTACTTGTATAGAAGTGCCATCTTGTTGCATCTGCCCCTACTGTATCCAATAATACTATTGGGTCTACACCATTTTTCTTTGATTTAGACATTTTTTGTCCATGCTCATCTAGGACATGACCTAATACTATACAGTTTTTAAATGGTGATGTTCCAAATAAACATGTTCCTACTGCCATTAATGTATAGAACCATCCTCTTGTTTGGTCTACTGCTTCTGAAATAAAGTCTGCTGGGAAATTATTATCAAACATTTCTTTATTTTCAAAAGGATAATGCCATTGTGCAAAAGGCATTGAACCTGAATCAAACCAACAGTCTATTACTTCTTTTGCTCTTTTCATTTTCTTACCACATTTTGGACATTTTAAATATACATTATCAATATATGGTTTATGAAGTTCTATATCATCTGGACATTCTATTGCTTTTTCTTTTAATTCTGCAATTGAACCTATACATTCCCTATGTCCACAATTTTCATCTTCACAAGTCCATATTGGAAGTGGTGTTCCCCAATATCTATCTCTTGAGATTCCCCAATCTATTACATTCTCTAAGAATTTTCCAAATCTTCCTGTTTTTATTGTTTCTGGGTACCAATTTACTTTACTATTATTTTCAACTAATTCATCTCTTAGTTTACTCATTGCAACAAACCAACTTTCTTTTGGATAATAAAGAAGTGGTGTGTCACATCTCCAACAATGTGGATATGAGTGAACATGTTTTTCTTTACTAAATAATTTATTTCTTTCTTTTAACCATTTACAAATATCTTCATTGCAGTCTCTTACAAATCTTCCTGCCCATGGTTCTACTTCTGGTACGAAGTTTCCTGATTTATCTACTAAGTTTACAAATGTTATTCCATTTTGTTTACAAACTATACTATCATCTTCACCATAAGCTGGTGCCATGTGTACTATTCCAGTACCTTCTGTTAATGTTACAAAGTCTCCATGGATTACAACAAATGCTTTTCCTTCCACTTTTGCAAATGGCATTAATTGTTCGTATTTTGTTCCAAGTAATTCTTCACCTTTAAATGTTCTAACTAATTCATAAGGTGTTTCTCTTAATACATCATCTATTAAATCTTTTGCTAATATGTAGTTTTCATATTGTGGCTCATCATCTGTTCCAACATTTGCTTTTACTTCTGCATATTCATATGATTTATTTACACAAAGTGCTAGATTTGATGGTAATGTCCATGGTGTTGTTGTCCATGCTAATATATAAGTATCATCTTTATCTAATACTTTAAATTTAGCAATACATGTTAAATCTTTTACATCTTTATATCCTTGTGCTACTTCATGTGATGAAAGTGCTGTTCCACATCTTGGGCAATATGGCATAACTTTATGTCCTTCATATAGAAGTCCTTTTTCCCACATTTGTTTTAAAGCCCACCATACTGATTCTATATATTCATTATGGTATGTTACATATGGATGCTCCATATCTACCCAGAAGCCAACTTTGTTTGTCATTTCTTCCCACATATGAACATAAGTAAATACGCTTTCTTTACATTTTTTAACAAAGTTTTCTACACCATATTCTTCTATTTGTTCTTTTCCTGAAATTCCTAAAGATTTTTCAATTTCAAGTTCTACTGGAAGTCCATGTGTGTCCCAACCAGCTTTTCTAATTACCTTATACCCTTTCATTACTTTATATCTTGGGATAATATCTTTTATTACCCTTGTTTCAATATGACCAACATGTGGTACTCCATTTGCTGTTGGTGGTCCATCAAAAAAGGTAAAATATTCTTTTCCTTCGTTCATTGCAAAGTTTTTCTTTTCAATATCTTTTTGTTTCCACATCTCAGATACTTTTCTTTCCATTCCGACAAATCCGTCTTTTAGTTCTACTTTCTTGTACATAGTACTCCTCCTTTTAAATAATTATATAATATAAAAATAAATAACAATTAAATATAACAAAAAAAGAATCTTCCATCCTCATTAGGACGAAAAGATTCTTTCCGCGGTACCACCTAAGTTAGTAAATTTATTAAAAATACAATCCACTCTCTTAATTCCTTTTAACGCAAGGCTACGGCTAAACTTACTTTTTTCAGTATAGCAACAACTAAGGTGATAACAAATAATTTTTACTTACCAAACTCGCACCTTTCTTTGGCTCTCTTAAAGATATTATATTATTTATCTTGTCCTTGTTACTGTTTTTTACATTTATGAAACTATTATACCACCATTTTTACATTTTGCAAGTACTTTTTAAAATTTCTTACAGACATTTCCATTATTTTTCTATTTTTAAACTGCAAATAAGCTTCCATCTATACTATTTTTCCAATCTTCTAGTTTTTCTACTCTTTTTACTGTTTTTGAACTAGTTGCACTTAATAATTCCAATGCTTTTTTAATTTTTGCATGCTCTACATCATTATTAAAATTAACTTTATAAATTTTATCAAGCCTTTCTGATATACTTTTATCCATTATTCCTAATTTATTATTTTCTAATCTTTGTGATAAATTATTAATACTTTGAGTATTTTCTTTTGTTAATGTTTCTAGTTTATTAACCTTAGTATCTATTTCATTTACTTTAGTTTTTAGTTCAAAGATAGCTTTGGTGTTTTCCTTTGTTGCTTCCTCTAAACTATTTACCTTAACATTTAATTCTGAAATAACTTTTGTATTTTCTTCCCAACGTTTTTCATTTGCCTCCCAACGCTTATTTTCTTCTGTTCTGAATTCTCTTAATTCTTTTAAAATTGTGTTTACTACTTCTTCTTGCATAAGCTATACCTCCTTTTAATTTTTTTGTTTTTCTAATGCCTTAACTCTTTCGGTCAACGTCAAAACTTTTATAAATAAGGTATTTAATAATTTTTCTTTTCCAATATCTTTACTAAAATTATACATTTCATCATCAGCCTCTTCTTTTTCTTTTAATATTTTTTCTAAATTTTCTGTTTTGGCTTTTATATTAATCATTTCTACGGTATTTTCAGATATTACCATTCCTAGATTATCTATTTTCCCTTCTAATTCTCCTGTTTTTATTTTTAATGCTAAAATTACTTCATAAAGTCTTTTTGTTTCTTCTAATAAATTAGAAAGTATTTTTTTATTTTCTGTTTCTTCTTGCATTTTTTCTTCACCTCTTTGATTAAAAGAACTATTTTTTCTAACTATTTTTACACAATCTATTTAACCACAGAGTTATAAGAAAGTCAAGAAAAAAGAACAAAAAAGTTAATTTTTTTGTTCTTTAAATTTATTGTTTACTTATAAGTTATACTAGTCTTTGTGTCTCTTTTGCTATCATTAATTCTTCATTTGTAGGAACTACATATACTGTAACTTTAGATGTTGGTTTAGAAATAATTTTTTCTTCTCCTCTCATATTGTTTTCATCTACATCTATTTCTACACCCATAAATGCAAGTTTCTCACAAATTCCTTTTCTTATATTTATTTGGTTTTCTCCAATTCCACCTGTAAATATAATATAATCAACACCATTCATTGCTGCTGCATATTTTGCAATATAACCTGCAATAGAATACTCAAAACTTTCGATTGCAATTTTTGCTCTTTCATTTCCTTCATTAGATGCTTGTTCTATTACCCTAAAGTCTGGTGCTAATCCTGATATTCCCATTACTCCTGATTTTTTATTTAATATATCTTCCATTTCACCTGCTGATATATTTTCTTTTTTCATAATATATGTTAATACAGAAGGATCTAAATTTTCACTTCTAGTTACCATTGGTATACTATTAAGTGGAGTTAATCCCATACTTGTATCAAAAGATTTTCCTTTTTTTATGGCACATATACTTGAACCTTGTCCTAAATGACAAGAAACTATTTTTAATTTTGTTACATCTTTTCCTTCTATTTCTGCTAATCTTTGTGATACATACATATGTGATGTGCCATGTGCTCCATATTTTCTTATACCGTATTTTTTATAATATTCATATGGTATTGGATAAATATAATTTTCTTTTGGCATTGTTTGATGAAATGTTGTGTCAAATACTGCTACCATTGGTTTTCCTGGCATAACCTTTTTACATGCTTCCATTCCAAGTGCTGCTGCTGGATTATGTAATGGTGCAAATTCTCCACATTCTTTTATTTGCTCAATTACTTTATCATCAATTACTGCTGAACTTTTAAATATTTCTCCCCCATGAACTACTCTATGTCCTATTGCTCCTATTTCATCTAAGCTATCTATTACTTTATATTCTGGGTTTGTAAGTTGTGCTAAAGTAAATTCAATTGCTTCCTTATGGTCATATGCTGGTTTTTTTATTTCTACTTTTTTACCTAATGCTTTATGTGTAATAAAAGCTTCTTCTTCCCCTATTCTTTCATATTTTCCTGAAGCTAAAACTTCTTCTGTTTCCATGTTAATTAATTGGTATTTTAATGATGAACTACCACAATTTAATACTAATATTTTCAATTTTATCTTCCTTTCTTCTTATTTTTTATTTTTCCTTTTTTCTTTTTAGTTTTTTATATATTTTATAAGATTAATAACAAATTATTTATTTAATAATTCATAAGTTTCTTTTGCTATCATTAGCTCCTCATTTGTAGGAACTACATATACAATAACTTTTGAATCTTCTGCAGATACTTTTGATTCTATTCCTTTTATTTTTTGATTTTTTTCTTTATCTAATTTTACTCCAAAGAACTTTAATCCTTCACATATTGCTTCTCTTGAGTCTTGTCCTTTTTCTCCTACTCCTGCTGTAAATGTTAAAACATCTATTCCTCCCATTGCTACTATACATTTTGCAACATAAGAAGCTACTGTATTATGGAATATCTTTAAAGCAAGTTTTGCATGATGACCTCCTGCGTTTGCCTCTGCCTCTATATCTCTAAAGTCCATTGATACTCTTGAGATTCCATATGCTCCAGATTCTTTATTTAAAATATTTTCCATTTCCTCAGGTGATATATTTAATTTATTCATCATATATGTTACAACAGAAGGATCTAAATCTCCACTTCTAGTTCCCATAACAATTCCACCAAGCGGTGTTAGTCCCATACTTGTTTCAACTGATTTGCCATTTTGAATTGCACATACACTTGCTCCTTGTCCTAAATGACAGCTTACTATTTTTAAATCTTTTATATCTTTTTTTAGTAAATGTGCTACCCTTTGAGCTACATATTGATGTGATGTTCCATGAAATCCATATTTTCTAATACCATATTTTTCATAGTACTCATATGGTATAGGATAAATATATCTTTCTTTAGGCAAAGTTTGGTGAAATGCTGTATCAAATACTGCTACCATTTTCATATTTGGAACAACTTTCCTGCAAGCTTCCATCCCTAAGACTGCTGCTGGGTTATGTAATGGTGCTAAGTCGCTTACATTTCTTATTTCTTCTATTACTTCATCTGTAATTATAACAGGTTTAGAAAACTTTTCTCCACCATGAACTACTCTATGTCCTATCCCTGCTAATTCATCTAAACTTTTTAGTACTCCATAATGTTCATTTGTTAATCTATCTAAAACAAACTGGATTGCTTCTTCATGATCTCTTGCTTCACGTTCAAATATGTGTTTTACTCCGTTTACCTTATGTGTTACAAAAGATTTTGGTTGTCCTATTCTTTCAAAATTTCCTTTTACTAATGTTTCTTCTGTTTCCATATCAATTA
>CALXFC010000081.1 GCA_944387485.1 uncultured Clostridia bacterium | reverse complement strand
AAACAAGTATCTCAAATAGTACTTCTAAATTCAGATTTTAGTGTTTTAAAAGATGTATTAATGGAAGGAAGAAGAGTTGTAAATAATATAACAAATGTAGCAAGGATATTCTTTATTAAAACAATATATTCAGTACTACTATCATTGTTCTGCATATTAACAAATACAGCATTCCCATTCATACCAATACAAATAACATTAATAGATTTAATAATAGAAGGTTATACATCATTCTTTATTACATTTGAGAAAAATAAAAAACCAATTACAGGAGCTTTCTTACCGACAGCGCTCACGAATGCGGCACCATTTGCAATTGTAATTATGTTTAATATAATTATTTTAACATTTATAGGAAATGTAACTGGAATAGAACAAGGAACTTTAACAACAATGATGTATATATTAATAGGATTTGTAAGTATTTTAGCAGTACAAGAAGTATGTACTCCATTTACTAAAGTCCATGCATTCTTATTTACAACAACAGCAGTAGGATTTTATGTAGCAGCATTCTTATTCCATAGATTACTTGAATTATCATCAGTACCTAGAAAAGAAATAGTAATTACTTTAGTTTTAGCAGTAATTAGTTATTTGTTAATACATATTAAAAGGAAAGTTTATAAGAAAAAACAAATTGCTTAAGATAGGAGAAATCCTATCTTTTTTAAAATTTTCATAACAAATTTTAATTAAATATATAACTTTTAAACTAATTATTTGTATAATAGATATAAAATAGGAAAAGGGGAAAATAATGGAAGAAGATAAAAAGTTATATAAAGAATTTTTAAATGGAAATAAAGATGCTTTTGATAGAATTGTAAATAAATATAAAAATAATTTAATTTATTTTATAACAAGATATGTAAAAGATCCTGAAATTGCAGAAGATATATTTCAAGATTGTTTATTATATTTACTTGAAAATAAAGAAAAATATGATTTTAAATATTCACTAAAGACATATTTATATACTATTGCAAAATCAAGAGCTTTAAATTATTTGAGTAAAAATAAAAAAATTGTAGAATTAAATGAAGATACATATAAAGATGAAAAGTTACCTGAAGATATAATTTTTTCAAATGAAAGAAAAGAGAAAATTTTGAAAGTAATAAATAAACTTCCTAAAGATTATCAAATGGTTATATATTTAACCAAATTAGAAGGATTATCATATAAAGATACTTCTATAATAATGGATAAAACACCTAACCAAATAAGAACTTTAACTCATAATGCTAAAAAGAAATTAAAGAAATTATTAGTAGATGAAAAAATAATTGAAGTAAATAAAAATAAAGTAATAAGATTTTTAGTATTAATCTTTGCTATAGGACTTTTAACTTCTGGTATAGTATATGCAAGTGTAAGTATCTATAAAAAATATATATGGAAAGAGCCAGAAAAATTTAATTATATGGAAGAAAAAGAAGTAACTGAAGAGGACAAACAAAATATAATGACAGAAGAAGAAGCAAAGGAAAAAGTATTGGAAATAGCAAAAAAATTAGGATATGACAATCTAAATATAGAAAAAGCAGAAATAATAAAATATCCAGATGATAAAGAAATAGAATGGATGTTTAATTTTAAAGAAAAAATATTTATACAAATAGATGCATATACAGGAAAACTTAGATCTTTTTCAGATAACAGTATAGATGATACAAAAATAGAAAGTAAAATGAGCAAAGAAGAAGTAGAACAAGTAATTAGAGAAATATATAATAATTTGGGCTATACTAATGAATATACATTAATAGATTTAAGTAAAGTATCAGTAGTAGATAATACTAACTTATGGCAAGCTGATTTTTGCAAAGTATATGATGGAGTTGTAAATACTTATGAATGTATTAGAATAACAGTGATTCCAGAGACCAATCATTTATATGGATTAAATATATTTGATTATAAAACAGAAAATAATACAATAGAAATATCAGAAGAAGATGCAATAAATATAGCAAAAGAAAAAGCAAAAAGTTTAGGGAGAAAAGAAGAGGAGATAGAAAGTATTAATGCAGAACTAAAATTTGAAAAAATGAATACTTTTGTGTATTCTCAAGAAATGTATGAAGAAAGAAATAATGTTAGTACTAATACAACAACTATAAGTTCCACTGAAGATAATTATAGTTACAGAACAGATAATTTAGTTAGAAAAGTTTGGAGAATAGAAATAAAATACAAAAACGATTTATTTTCTGATGTAGAAGCTTATTTTATAGATTGCACAACTGGTGAAATTATAGGTGGAGACGCAATAAAGTAGAAATTTTATAGAAAACACTAAAAAGATAGGAAAATCCTATCTTTTAGTGTATAAAAGCAAAAATTTATTGAAAAATATTTAGCTTATATGATAATATATATTTGGAAATATTATAAAAGAAGATAAAGAAATAGGATTTGTAAATACAGATTTTAAATTAGATGATGAAACTATTAATGAAATAGTTAAAAATATAAGTTTATAAATTATAAGGAAGGTAATAAATATGAATAGATTTATAAAAATTTTATGGAGTGTATTTACTGTTGCAGGTCTAGTAGTTGTTGTTATCGGTTTAATTTTGTTTTTTAATATATGTAATTATAAAAATAAAGTTGATACAATAGGTATAATAACAGATACAGATGGAGGAACAACAGTAGCTTATAATGTAGATGGTAAAGAATATGAGTCTAAAATGAGTGGATATTCTACAAATTTTAAAGTAGGAGACGAAATTGAAATTTATTATGATAAAAATGATGTTAGTAAAATAGGTTCAAAATCATTAGATTTATTATTATTAATAATGCCTGGAATAGGTAGTATATTTCTTTTAATTGGAGTAATAGGTTTAAGTGTAGTTTTACATAAGGAAAGAAAGCAAAAGAGATTGAAAGAAAACGGAAAGCTTATATATGCAGATTATTTAGAAACTATTTTAAATAGGGCAATTAATGTAAACGGAAGACATCCATATAATGTAATTGTACAATGGGATAATCCGGAAGATGGAAAACATTATTTATTTAGAAGTAATAATATATATTTTAACCCTGAAAAAATTATAGAAGATAGAAATATAAAAACATTTCCTGTATATATAAATCCTAATAATAAAAAACAATATGTTGTAGATATTGACGATTTAACTAAAAAAGTAGTAGATTTAACTTAATAAATAAAAAAATAAAAGAATTAAAGGAGAGATCAAAAATGTCATTTGAAGTAGCAAAAGAATATTTAAAAAAATATGGTTTAGAGGATAAAGCAATGGAGTTTCCAGTTTCATCAGCAACTGTAAAAGAGGCAGCAAAGGCAGTAGGATGCAAGGAAGAGGAAATAGCAAAAACATTATCATTTTTAGTAGATGATAAACCAATTTTAATTGTAGTTGCAGGAGATTGTAAAATAGATAATAGTAAATATAAATCAGAATTTCACAAGAAAGCAAAAATGATACCTTTTGATGATGTAGAAAAATTAATCGGTCATGGTGTTGGTGGAGTTTGTCCTTTTGGTATAAAAGAAGGAGTAACAGTTTATTTAGACGAATCACTAAAAAGATTTGATACAATTTATCCTGCTTGTGGAAGTCAAAACAGTGCAGTTAAGTTAACAATTGAAGAATTAGAAAGAGCATCTAACTATAAAAAATGGATAGATGTTTGTAAAATTATATAAAAATGTGAAACAATTTATTAGACAAGATATCAAAAACGTGAAATTTATTTATTTTAATAATAAGAGAGGATAATATGAAAAATATTTTAATACATGGACTTGGGCAAGATGATAAGAGCTGGGAGAATGTAATATCAGAATTAAATAATATTAAAGTTTGTTGCCCTAATTTATATGATTTAGTAAAAGAAGATAAAATGAATTATAGTAATTTGTATAAAGCTTTTTCAAAATACTGTGAAAGTAAAAAAGACAAATTAAATTTATGTGGGCTTTCTTTAGGTGGTATTTTAGCTTTAGATTATACAAAAGAACATCCAGAACAAGTAAACTCTATCATTTTAATTGCAACACCATATGAAATTCCAAAGAATTTGTTTAAAATACAAAATATAATATTTAAATTTATGCCAAGAAAAGCTTTCTTAGAAATGGGATGTAAAAAGGAAGATTTTATAAATCTAGTAAAATCAATGGAAAATTTAGATATAAAAAGTAATTTAGATAAAATAGATTGTAGAACTTTAATTGTATGTGGTAAAGATGATAAAGCAAATATTGAAGGAAGTAGAGCGTTATATGAACACATAAAAGATAGCGAGTTAAAAATTATAGAAAACTCAATGCATGAAGTAAATAAAGATAATCCCAAAGAACTTGCAAATATAATAACTAAGTTTTTTAAAGATGATTAAAAGCATAGAAAGATTACTTATAAAGCAAAGTAATCTTTCTATTTTTTATCTCAATAAGTTTATCATCTTTTAAATGTCTTAATTCTCTAAACATAGCAGACCTATTTACAGCAATATAATCAGCAAGTTCTTTTAAAGAAAAAGGTAGATCAAAAGATTTAGAAGGATTTTCATTATATTCTATTTCGAAATATTCTAGTAATTTATCACGAATTTGTTTTTTTTCTAATATTCTTATTCTTTTATTTCTTTCTCTAAATTTAACATTTGTAATATCAAATATGTTATTTAAAAAGATATTAAAATAAGTGTGGTTTAAATTTTTAGAATTTATTAATTTGTCATAGTCAATAACTAAAACTTCAGTATCTTCTTTTGAAATTATTTCACAATTCTCATTATCAGTCCCAGAAATATTTGTTCCAAACATGCTATCTTTTGAAAGATTTTCCATAAGAATTTCATTTCCATTATATTCAATATAAAGAATTTGAGCAGAGCCTTCTATTAAAATGCATAAAATATTTTCGCTTTTTATAGTAGGCAAAATTTCCTCGTTTTTCTTGTATCTGTAGAAGTGTACGCCAAGTAAATCAAACAATTTATTTTTTTGTAAATTTGTTAAACCTTCAAATGGGCTTCTCATAACTAATCACCAAAATCATTTTAACAAAAAAATAAAAAAGGTGCAAGTGCGACTTGTAAATTAAAATTATTATCTATAAGATTAGGGCATAAATAAAAAATATATGGGGAGGAACAAAAGAAATGAAAATCGTAAAAAGAGACGGACATATTGTAGATTATGATCCAGAAAAAATTAGAATAGCAATAGGAAAAGCAAACGAAGAGGTTAAAGGAAAAGAAAAAGCTACTAAAGAGGAAATAAAAGAAATTATTGACTATATTGAAGAGTTAAATAAGAAAAGAATTTTAGTAGAAGATATACAAGACATAATAGAACAAAAATTAATGGAATTTGACAAATATAAATTAGCTAAAAAATATATTACATATAGATATACAAGAGAATTAGTTAGAAAAGCTAATACAACAGATAAAACTATAAAAGAATTAATCGAAGGTGAAAATGAATATTGGAATAATGAAAACTCAAATAAAAATGCTGAAGTTGTAACAACACAAAGAGACTATTTAGCAGGAATAACAAGTACAGATATAACAAGAAGATTTTTACTTCCTGAAGAAGTAGTAAAAGCACATGATGAAGGAATTATACATTTCCATGATGCTGATTATTTTGCACAAAATGCACTTCATAATTGTGAATTAATAAACTTAGATGATATGTTACAAAATGGAACAGTTATAAATGGAGTTATGATAGAAAAACCACATAGATTTATAACAGCAGCAACAATAGCAACACAAATAATTTTAGCAGTAACATCATCAAGCTATGGTGGAGCAACAGTTTCTCTTACTCATTTAGCACCATTTGTAAGAGCAAGTTATGAAAAATACTTAAAGAAATATCAAGATAGACATTTAAGTAAAGAAGATTGTGAAAAATATGCTATGCAAGATACTAAAAAAGAAGTTGAAGACGGAGTTCAAACATTTAATTATCAAGTAAACTCTATGACAAATACAAACGGACAAGCACCATTTTTATCAGTATGTATGTATTTAGGAGAAACAGAAGAATATAAAGATGAACTTGCTATGATAATAGAAGAATTCTTAAAACAAAGAATATTAGGATTTAAAAATGAAAAAGGTGTTTATATAACACCAGCATTTCCAAAACTTTTATATGTTTTAGAAGAAGATAA
>CALXFC010000080.1 GCA_944387485.1 uncultured Clostridia bacterium | reverse complement strand
GATTCTCCTTTTGCTCCAATATCAATTGCTACATTTCCTGTTGCCATATTTAATATTCCCATTGGTATATACATAGGAGATACTCTATCTGGTCCTTTTTCATTACATTTTTTGTTTTCTCTTTCTATTGTTTCTATTCCGCCTATTCCAGATCCAATAACAACTCCTACTCTTTCCATATTTTCTTTTTCTCTATCTAATCCACTATCTTTCCATGCTTCTCTTGATGCAATCATTGCATATTGTGAAAATTTATCTAATCTTTTTGTTTCTCTTCTATCAAAGTAATCTTCTGGATTATAGTCTTTTACCTCTGCTGCTAACTTTACTTTAAAATTAGTTGTATCAAATGATTTGATATAATCAATTCCACATTTTCCTTCCTTTATGCCTTTCCAAAATTCTTCTACATTGTTTCCCAATGGAGTTATTGCTCCTAATCCTGTAATTACAACTCTTTTCATTTTAAAATCTCCTTATTTTCATAAAAATTCCAATAAATATTTTATCACATTTTCTAATTTTTTTCCATTAGTATGCTCGGTCAGATTTTTACATAACCATTCCACCATCTATATTTATTACTTGCCCTGTTATATAAGAACTCTTTTCTGATCCTAAGAAATAAATAACTTCTGCAACTTCTCTTGCTGTTCCCATTCTTTTTAATGGTATTTGTGCATTTATATTTTCTTTTACACTATCAGATAGTACACTTGTCATATCTGTTGCAATAAATCCAGGTGCTACTGCATTTGCTCTAATATTTCTTGATGCTAATTCTTTTGCAACACTTTTAGTAAATCCTATTATTCCTGCTTTTGATGCTGAATAATTACATTGTCCTGCATTTCCTACAATTCCCACAACAGATGCTAAGTTTATAATACTTCCTTGTCTTTTTTTCATCATATATTTTGTAACTGCTTTTGTTACTAAATATGTTCCTTTTAAGTTTATTTCTATTACTTTATCAAAATCTTCTTCGCTCATTCTCATAAGTAATGTATCTCTTGTAATTCCTGCATTATTTACTAAAACATCTATTTTTCCAAACTCTTTTATTACTTCTTCTACCATATTATTTACATCTTCTGCTTTTGATACATCTGCTTTTACAAGTAAGCATTTTACACCTTTTTCCTCAAATTCTTTTTTTATTCCTTCTACATCTGTTTTATCAGATACATAGTTTATTACTACATCATATCCATTTTCTGCATAAACTTCTGCAACTTCTCTTCCAATTCCTCTTGAACCACCTGTTACTAATACTACTTTTCTTTCTTCCATTATATATTTTCCTCCTCTAAATATTTTTCTAAAGATTCTAAACTATTTATATTATAAGTTTTAGCTTCTTTATTATCTTTTCTAACAAATCCTGTTAATGTTCTTCCTGGTCCTATTTCAACATATTCTTCTACATTTTCCTCTTGCATTAATTTTATTGCTTTATCAAATCTTACTGAGCTTATTATATGTTTTGCAAGGATTTCTTTTATATTGTCACTAGAATTATAATAAGTTCCATCTATGTTTTTAATTACCTTTACATTACTTTCTTTTAGATTAAATGTAACATTTTCTAATTCTTTTTCATAAGCTTCTTTAGCTTTTATTAATTTTTCTGTATGGAATGGACCACTTGTATTTAATGGTATTACTCTTCTTGCTCCAGCAATTTTTAATTTTTCTATTGCAATTTCAACTGCTTCTTTTACTCCTGATACCACTGTTTGTGTACTACAGTTATAGTTTGCAGGAACTACGAAGTTTCCAGAGTCACGAAGTTCATTACAAATTTCTTCTATTTTAGTAACATCCAATCCTATTACTGCTGCCATTAAATATTCTTCATTAGGTATCAAGTTTCCCATATAATATCCTCTTTTTTTAATTAATTTTATTCCATCTTCAAATGAAATAATTCCAGAATATATTAATGCACAATATTCACCTAAACTTAAACCACAAGCAATTTCAGCCTCTATTCCTTTAGATTTTAATACTTCTAATATCGCTAAACTTGTTGTTAATATTGCAATTTGTGTATTTTCTGTTTTATTTAACTCTTCTTCTGGCCCTTCAAAGCACAATTTTTTAATATCAATTCCTGATATTTTAGAAGCTTCATCATAAACCTTTTTTGCTTCCTCATATTTTTCATAAATGTCTTTTCCCATTCCTACTGTTTGACTTCCTTGTCCTGGGAATAAAAATGCTCTTTTCATAATAATTTTCCTCCTTTAAATTGGGGACGTTTCCCAATTTACCAAAAATGGACAATCTGGGACATATCTTTTAAAGATGTGTCCCAAATTGCCCAAAAATGTGCAATTGGGAAACGTCCCTAAATTTCTAATAATATACTTCCTAGATTTAATCCTCCACCATATCCAAGTAATATTACTTCATCTCCACTTTGTAACAATTCTTTTTCTAACATCTCTGCGATTGCTATTGGTATACTTGCACAAAATGTATTTCCTTTTTTATCTATATTTATATATAGCTTATTTTTATCAATCCCTATTCTATTTGCAATTGCTTGCATTATTTTTAAATTAGATTGATGTGGTATTACATATTTTACTTTTTCCAAACTAATTCCTGAAATATTAATTAATTCTTTTATATTTTCTACTGTCTTTTTTACTGCATATCTATAAACTTCTTTTCCATCCATATATATTTTACTATCTGTCTTATAGTACAATATATTTTTTTCATCTTTTTCTGCTTTAATATTTACAAAATATTCTTTTTTTTCTTCACATTTTTCAATTAATACAGCTCCTGCACCATCTGACAGCACTGCTACTGTTCCTAAATCAGACTCATCTATAGCATTAGATAATAAATCTACTCCTACAACTATTGCTTTTTTTACTCTTCCTTTTTCTATATAAACTTTTGCAATATCAAAAGCATTTATAAATCCACTACAACCTGCTAATATATCTAAACATATACAAGGATTTATATCAAGTTCTTTTTGTATATAATTTGATATTCCTGGCATCAAGTTCTTACTTGATGTCGTTGCTACTATTATTAAATCTACATCTAAGATATTATTTTTTTCTTCAAGTTTTTTTACTGACTTTAGTGCCATTTCTTCTATTGACTCATTTACAGCATAATATCTTTCTTTTATTCCTGTTCTTTTACTTATATATTCCTTTTTTAAATTAAATTTCTTTTCAATTTCTTCATTAAGTACTTTTTTATTCGGCATATAAGCCTTTGCATCTACTATTTTTAAATAATTCATATCTCTCCTCTCTTTTTTCTCTACTATTTATATATACACTATTTTTTATTTTTTTTCTATTAGTCTAACCGGTCATATTCATTTTATTTTTTTATTATTTCTCTTGTGTTTCATCTAATTTTACATTATACACAAAAGTTAGCTTCACTTTTTTTCACCTCCAATCTTTTTATTATTTATATCGCACAAAACATTTTTTCGTAAGTACTTTTGCATAAAATTTTACTTTTTTATTTGTTTCTAAATGGTTGGTGTTACTTTCCTAATTGAATAAAAACATCAAATATAAATAAATAGGTAGATTAAATCTACCTATTATCATATATTTTTTTAAAATTAACTATTGTACATTTACTTGTCCTTAATTTTCTTCCACATTTTGTTGCTCTACACCTTCTTGAGAGGTGTTTTGCGTTTGTTCTCCAGAATTTTCTTGTACTTGTTCTTGAGAATTTTGCTCTGTTTGAGTGTTTTGAGTATTAGTAGAATTATTTGTATTAGTTATATTGGTTACAGTTATATTGTTTGATGTATTATTGCTATTAGTTGTAGTATTTGTAGATGTATTTCCGCTTTCACTTGCTTTTTTAATACCAATATTATCTAAATACACTTCTGCATCCATAACTTGATCATTTACTCTTATATAATAATTTGTTTTTCCTCCACTTATTGTCATATAAATATCATCAGCTACTGGTCCATAAAACAATTCTTTTCCTGATGAATTTAGCAAAGTATATTTTTCATCTTTGCAAGCAACCAACACTTCATAATCTGGTATTACCAATAAGTTCATAGCATCTCGATTAGTTTTCGCAATATAACCAAAACTATCGTATATAAAATCTACAACTTGATTTCCATTTAAATCATATAATCCCCAAAAATCGCCTTTCTTTACAGGTATTAAATTACCAGCTAATATATATTTATTTTTTATATTGTTCTGTGAAAATGGTGTTATATCTACTCCTATTGCATCATTTTCTATATAAATTTTAGTGTTTCCTCTTAAATCTATTGCTCCGTATTTTCCATTACTTGAAGCAACGTATAAGCCAGCATCACTATCCATTAATTCTATAGAATCATATATTATCTGTACTTTTGTTTCACCTTTATTCCCTAATATTCCCACTTTTCCATTAACTTCTACTTTAAAGTCATTTGTTTCTGGAAGATATGTTATATTTTCATATTTTGCTTCTAATATTGTATTTCCGTTTACATCTACAACTGCATATATACTATCATCTTCTCCTTTAGTTACAACAATCATATCTTGTAATACCGCTTTTTGATTTGCAAAGACATCACTGATTGCTGTATAACCAAAGTCTAAAACTCTAGCTGAATATGCTTGTACTAAATATGGAACTGTATATATATATATTCTATTGCTCTCTTGGTCATATTGGAAACTTACATTAAATGCTTTTTCTATTGCTTGAGATGTTGCATATAATACTCCATTTTTTGCTATTACGGGATCATCAACAACTACCTTTTCGTAATTTCCTTCTTTAGAAGTTAAATCTAATTTATATATAATATTAGAATTTAAAGAAAAATTTGCAACTTCATTTTCACTTTGAACATAACATTTACTTTGATCTTCTGATCTTTTTGTATATTCACCATTATAACTATTATATCCTAAATAACTTGCAATTTCTTTTATTGGTGCATACATAGTACCATTTTCAAATACAATAAGTTGTTTCAAATTGTCATTACTTTTTCCATCCAGAATTAATCTCATAGTTGTACTTTGTATGTAAAACAAATATGCTGATATAGATATAATTATAATTAGAACTATAAATATTGCTGCCAGTATAATACCTGTAGTTCTCTTTTTTTTCTTTTCCTCTTTATTTTGGAAACTTTCTTCAATCAAATTCATTCGTACCCCTCCTAATTAGTTGGTATAACCATACTTTTTATAAAATTCATCCCTAAAGTTTGCTAAATTATCATTCTCTATCTCTATTCTAACCTTTTCCATCAAATTAGTCAAGAACCTTAGGTTATGAATTGATAATAATCTTACTCCTAAAATTTCTTTTGCTTTTACCAAATGTCTTATATAAGCTCTAGTATAATTTTTACAAGTATAGCAATCACATTCTGGGTCAAGTGGTCCCCAATCTCTTTCATATGTTGCATTTCTTACTACAACTTTTCCATGTGATGTTAGAGCTGTTCCATTTCTTGCAATCCTTGTTGGTAAAACACAATCACACATATCAATTCCTGCAATTGCTGCTTCTATTAAATAATCAGGTGTCCCTACTCCCATTAAATATCTTGGTTTATCTTCTGGCATAAGAGGTGTAGTATATCTTAATATGTCTAAAAATGTTTCTTTTGGTTCTCCTACGCTAATTCCTCCGATTGCATATCCTGGTAAATCTAGTTCTATTAGATCTTTAGCACTCTGAGCTCTTAAATCTTTATAGAACCCTCCTTGAATTATTCCAAATAAAGCTTGTTTATCTACTGTTTTATGGGCTTCTTTACATCTTTTAGCCCATCTTGTTGTTCTTTCCATTGAATTTTTAGTATATTCATATGTTGATGGATATGGACAACATTCATCAAATGCCATCATTATATCTGAACCTAAGTCTTCTTCTGTTTCCATTACAGACTCTGGTGTAAAAAATAATTTTTTTCCATCTAAATGAGACTTAAATTCTACACCTTCTTCTGATATTGTTCTAAGATCACCTAGGCTAAAAACTTGGAATCCTCCACTATCTGTTAAAATTGGCCTGTCCCAATTCATAAATTTATGGAGCCCTCCTGCTTCTTTAACAATCTTACTTCCTGGTCTTAAATATAAATGATATGTATTTGATAATATTATTTGGGCTCCTACTTCTTCTTTTAACTCTTCTGGTGTCATTGATTTTACAGTTGCTTTTTTTCCTACTGGCATAAATACTGGTGTTTTTTTATCA
>CALXFC010000079.1 GCA_944387485.1 uncultured Clostridia bacterium | reverse complement strand
TTTGTAAAATTGGTAGTGTATGATTTATGGTTATTATGCTTGCTCTTAAACTTTGGATACCCAGCATTTTCTTTGAAGAATCTCTGATAAGCTGAATCCATGTTATATATTGCATTTGTAAGAGCAAACTTATCCACTTCTTTCAGCCATTCGTATTCTTTCTTTAATTCTCTATTACAGTAATTGTTACAGTCTGTTTTGCTAAAAGATTTTTTCTCTTTCTCGTAAGCTTCTTTTCGATATACAAGCGCCTGGTTATATACAAAACGGCAGCAGCCAAATGTTTTTGCAATCTGCGTTTTCTGCTCGCTATTCGGATAAATTCTGTATTTATATGCCTTTAACATTTACTATCACCACCTTTTTTATTTAACCTTGATTTTCTATAATAATATGGTACTGTAATAAATATTTATGTCTGTTTTTTTCATGTTTCCATGACATAAGTATAACATAAGCCACTACTTTTGGCTACCTTAACCCACCGTCTAAAGTCAGTGGGATTGCGGTAGCTTTAATTTCAATATTAAATTTATTTCTATAGTATCTTCTTTTGTATTTCTTTCAATTTTACATTATATACAAAAATTAACTACAACTTTTCACTTCACAGCTTTTTATTATTTATTATAAAATGTTTTTACAAGCATTTTTGCTTTTTGTTTGTTTTTAAATTATTGGTGTTTCTTCCTAATGAATAAAAAAATCCAGTTTATACAAACCGGATTTTTTTACTATACCTTTTAGCAAACTCTCAATTTTATTGAACAGTATTTGATGATTCTGCTCTTTGGATATCTTCTTGAGTTTGATTCATTAATTTTGTAAATTGTGCTTTAATACTTTCAAATGAAGTTACTATTTCTCCTTTTAACTTTTTGAATTTTGAAGCAAATGCTTCTGCAGCCTCGCTTTCCCATTGGATTTTAGAATATGTTGCTTCTATTACATTCATTTTTTCTGTTGCTGTTTCAAAATTGTCTGAAACTTTTGTCTGTGTTGAGTTTACTTCACTTGTTAAGAACTTCATACCTACATCATTTGACATTGGAATATTTGAAATTCTCCTTGGTTCTGTTTTATTTGCAGCTGTTACATTTGTTCCTGTATCTGCTTGTGAATAGTTATTAGCAACTGTTTCTAATGCAAATGGAATTTGTCCAACTACTAAATCCAACATATCATTGATTTGTGGTATTAAATTGTTGAATTCTTGTACTAACGCATTGTATCTTTTTCCATACCATACACTATGCATATCTGTTATGCTTTGATATGCTGCTGTCATTTGTGAGTTTAACTCTTGTCCTAAAGCTCTCATTTGTTGTGCTTGTCCAGGTATAGCTTCATAATCAACATTCATAATTTTTGCCATATAAATCACCTCCTATTTTATTTAATGATATATATTTTTCTATTTTTTGTCAAGTACTTTATGCTAAAATCAAGACTAAACAATAAATAATTATGTTATTTTTATTGTTTAATATATATTATTTATGAGATTTCTTATATTTATTTCTTTTTTCGTATTTCGTAGGATTTAATTGCTCTTTCTATTGCTTCTTTTTCTTCCTCAGAAAGAGTATAATTAGACTTTCCATTTTCTATTGGTTTTGCATAAATATTTGACATTTCCCTAGAATAAATGCCATTAAATACAACACCATTATCATGTTCATCAAGTAAGGCAAGAGTAAAACTCAAGTCACTTCCAGTATCTTGAAAAGCACTATATCTAAGTATTCCAACTTTTTGAATACAAGTTTCTAAATCTTTATCTAAACCATTAATTTGGTTTAATATATCTGCATTTTGCTTTTCTACTCTTTCAACTCTATACATATAATTTTCTAAATCTTCTTGTAAATCTTTTCCTTCACCTAGTTTTAACATAAATTTTTTATATCTTCTATTTAACCCTATAACTTTTCCAAGTAATACTATAAAAGCTAACAATAGTACTATTATAATGCCAAATAATATATATATGACATTATTCATTCCTAAGGTTCCTATCAAATTTTCCATCTTATCACCTTTTTCTATTCATTATTGCTAATTAGTCCTAAAATTCTTTCCAAATCATCATTTGAAGTATATTCTATAATAATTTTTCCACGTCTTTTCCCTGCATCTAATCTTACTTTTGAACCGAAAAATCCTTGGAAGGTATCTTCTATATTTTTATACAAAATATGTCTTCTATTTTCTTCTTCTTTAGACATTTTAACTTTTGCTTTATTTTCTATTTGTCTTACAGTACTTCCTCTTTCTAACATATGTACAGCTGCAATATATTGTTTTTCTGGATCTGTTATTGCAAGTAAAGCTTTACAATGTCCTTCTGTTATTTTTCCTTCTCTTACCATCTCTAATACTCTTGGATCTAAGTTTAAAACCCTTGTCCAATTTGCAATAGTACTTCTAGCTTTACCAAGCTTTTTTGCAACTTCTTCTTGTGACATTCCATAATTATCCATCAACGTTTTAATTCCTGTTGCTTTTTCTATTGGATTTAAGTCTTCCCTTTGCATATTTTCTATTAAAGATATTTCAGCATTAACTTTTTCATCATCTTCTCTTATAATTGCTGGAATTTCTTTTAATCCTGCAATTTTAGATGCTCTCCATCTTCTTTCTCCTGCTACTATACTATAATAATCATCTTTTTTAGTTACAACAATTGGTTGAATTAATCCATATTCTTTAATAGAATCAGCAAGTTCTTCTAATGCCTCTTGGTCAAATCTCTTTCTTGCTTGATCTCTATTAGGTTCAACTTCTGTTATTTTTAAATTCTTTAATGTATCATTTTCACGTTGTTGCTCTTCTTCTGGAACTGGTCCAAATAATGCATCTAGTCCTTTTCCTAATCCTGTCATTTTTGCCATTTTTATTCCCCCTTAAATAATTAATTTATTCTTGCATGTGTTTTGCTTTCTTTTCTTCTTCATTGTTTTTCAAAAACTCTTTTGCAAATTTCATATAGCTTTTTGCTCCTTTAGAACGAGGATCATATTCAGTAATAGGCATACCATAACTTGGTGCCTCACTTAATCTTACATTTCTTGGTATAACAGTTTTATATACTTTATTTTCAAAATATTTCTTTACCTCTTTTACTACTTGATTAGAAAGATTCGTTCTAATGTCATACATTGTAAGTAAAGCTCCTTCTATTCTTATAGACTTATTTAAATGTTTTTTTACTAAATTTATTGTATTTAATAGTTGTCCTAACCCTTCTAATGCAAAATATTCACATTGTACAGGTATTAATACACTATCTGATGCTGTAAAAGCATTTAATGTAACTAATCCTAAAGATGGTGGACAATCTATTAGTATATAATCAAAGTTTTCTTTAATTATGTCAACTTTTTCTTTTAATCTTTGCTCTCTTGACATCATAGATACAAGCTCTACCTCGGCACCAGCTAAATTCATATTAGCAGGACACACTTTTAAATTTTTAATCATAGTTTTTTGCATTACTTCTTCAAATTCTGTATCATTAACTAGAATATCATAAGTAGATGGTTCTAAATCTTTATCTAAACCTAATCCACTTGTTGCATTACCTTGAGGATCTGCATCTATTAATAAAACTTTTTTTCCTTTTTTAGCTAATATAGTTGCTAAATTCACTGTGGTTGTAGTTTTACCTACTCCACCTTTTTGATTTGCTACTGATATAATTTTACCCAATTTTAAAGCCTCCATTTTTAGTTAATATTTATAAATAAGTTATATATTTTTTACATTACAATTGTATATAAATATAAAAAAAAAGTCAATAAAAAACTAAGATTTTTTTGACTTTTTTTAAACTTTTTTATTTACCAAATTTTGTTTTCTACGCAATAGGCTCTTTAGCTG
This sequence comes from uncultured Clostridia bacterium, assembly GCA_944387485.1. Classification (GTDB taxonomy): domain Bacteria; phylum Bacillota; class Clostridia; order TANB77; family CAG-508; genus CAG-269. The sequence continues at coordinate 2,480 of CALXFC010000079.1, read as the reverse complement.
GAGTTCCTGCTTTTCTTGGATATTTTCCTGGTGTATTTTTTACCTTTTTTATAATAACTACACTTCTTCCTAAATCACTTTTTGGTAATTTAAATACATCTTTATTCACAACTTCTCCACCTAATATTTTTATTGCGTTTTTTGCTACTTCTAATTCTTCGTCAATATCTGAACCTTTCATACAAATACATTGCCCATTAACTTTAATTAAAGGAATCATGTATTCTGATAATGTTGATAAATTTGCAACAGCTCTTGATGTTGATACATCAAATTGTTCACGATACTTTTTATTTTTTCCAAGTTCTTCTGCTCTTGCATGTATTGTTTGTATTCCTTCTAATTCTAATTTATTAATAACTTCATTTAAAAAATTTAATCTTTTATTTAAAGAATCTGCAAGAACAATTTTTAAATCATTTCTATATATCTTTAAAGGTATGCCTGGAAAACCTGCTCCAGTTCCTATATCTACCAAATTAGAATCTTCTTTTATATATTTAGATATGGTTAAACAATCAACAAAATGCTTTAATATTATTTCTTCAGGTTTTGTTATTGCTGTTAAATTTATTTTTTCATTCCACTCTATTAACATATTCATATAAATATAAAATTTTTCTATTTGTTCTTTGTTCAACTTTATATTTAATTCTTGTAAATAATCATTAAATATTTCACTAAATTCTTTAATTTCCATTATTTGCTTTTCCTTCCTCTTTTCTTTGTTGTAAATAAACAAGTAGAACTGATACATCAGCTGGTGAAACTCCTGATATTCTTGATGCTTGTCCTATAGAACGTGGTTTGAATTTATTTAGTTTTTGTCTTGCTTCTAAACTTATTCCTTTTAATGTTTCATAATCTACATCTTCTGGTAATAATTTTGTTTCTAATTTTTTGAATTTTTCTACTTGAGCTTCTTGTAATTTTATATATCCTTCATATTTTATTTGTATTTCTACCTCTTCTTTCTCCTGTCTTGTAAGTTCTGGTCTTTCTGGATCTATTTCAGCAAGCATATCATATGTAAGCTCTGTACGTTTTAGTAATTCACTCATTTTTGTACCATTTGTAAGTATAGACGTTCCTGCTTTTTCTAATAATTCATTTACTTTTTTCTCTGGTTTTACTACTAATTTTTTTAATCTTTCTATTTCTTTTTCTATATTTTCTTTTTTCTTTAAAAATTTTTGATATCTTTCATCAGATATTAAACCGACTTCATGTCCTATAGGAGTTAGCCTTAAATCTGCATTATCTTGCCTTAAAAGAAGTCTATATTCTGCCCTAGATGTCATCATTCTATATGGTTCATTAGTTCCTTTTGTAACAATGTCATCTATAAGAACACCTATATAAGCTTCGCTTCTATCTAATATTATAGGTTCTTTACCATCTATTTTTCTCGTTGCATTTATTCCAGCAATTAGCCCCTGACACGCTGCCTCTTCATATCCAGAAGTTCCATTTATTTGTCCTGCCATAAACAATCCGCTTATTCCTTTATATTCTAAAGATAATTTTAAATTAGAAGGATCTATACAATCATATTCTATTGCATATGCTGGTCTTGTAAATTCTGCATGCTCTAATCCTGGTATTGTATGATATAAAGCTATTTGCACGTCTTCTGGTAATGATGAACTCATTCCTTGGATATACATTTCTTCTGTATCTAATCCAACTGGTTCTACAAATGCTTGATGACGTGGCTTATCACTAAATCTAACCACTTTATCTTCTATAGATGGACAATATCTAGGTCCTGTACCCTCTATAGTTCCTGAAAATAATGGCGAACGGTCTAGATTCTGTCTTATTATTTCATGAGTTTTTTCATTTGTATATGTTAAATAACAATCAACTTGTTTAAAATCTTTTGGTTCATCTTCAAAAGAAAATGCTTCTATTCCTTCATCCCCTTTTTGAACCTCCATTTTACTAAAATCTATACTTCTTCTATTTATTCTAGCTGGTGTACCTGTTTTAAATCTTACTAGATTTATTCCTAATTCTTTTAAGCAATCTGATAACTTATTTGCTGCAGCAACTCCATCTGGCCCACTTTCTTTTGAATATTCTCCTATAAATATTTTTCCTTTTAAATAAGTTCCTGTTGCAACAATAATAGTTTTTACTGAATATATTGCTCCTAAATCTGTTTCTATTCCTTTTACCTTTCCATCTTCAACAAAAATCTTAGTAATTTCGGCTTGTTTTACTTCTAGGTTAACTTGTTTTTCTAATGTGTGTTTCATTTCTGCCTGATATTTCTTTCTATCTGCTTGTGCTCTTAGCGAATGTACAGCAGGTCCTTTAGAAGTATTTAGCATTTTTATTTGTATCATAGTTTTATCTATATTTTTACCCATTTCTCCACCAAGTGCATCTATTTCTCTTACCAAATGTCCTTTAGAACTTCCCCCTATATGTGGATTACATGGCATATTAGCTATTGCTTCTAAGCTAATAGAAAA
>CALXFC010000078.1 GCA_944387485.1 uncultured Clostridia bacterium | reverse complement strand
TTCTATATTTACATACAAAAATAATGTGATACTGCAATAAATATTTATGCCTGTTTTTTGATTTCCATTTTATCATGATATAAATATAACACAACTCTATTTTTTTGTCTACCTTAACCCACCGTCTAAAGCCAGTGGGATTGCGGTAGACTTATTTCAAATGCCATTCCTATTCCCATTCCTGTCCTTTTTTCTATTAATTCATCTATTGTATAATCATAATTATTTATTATTATATATTTTGGATAATTTTGTTTCGGTATTTTATATCTACTTTCTTTTCTTTGTATTATTGTTGTTGGCACATTCCATTTCTTATTTACTGTACTTAATACATTTGGTAATATTTCTGGTGCTTTTCTGTTATCACTTTCTTCTACATATTTGTTTCTACTTTCCACTATTGATAAACAGTTTTCACTCATTCTTTCTGCCATTTTTTTATCTATTGTACTTTGATGTTCTATTATTATATATGTTTCTTCTCCTTTTATTTTATATACTATATCCATATATTTTGTCTTTTGCATTTCTCTTAATCTATACTCTTTATTCTGTAATTCCAAATCTACTTCTTCTATATCATACCCTAAAAAATCCTTCATATAGTCTTTAAACTCTTCTTTATCTTCTAATAGTTCTTTAAACATACTATCATGTGTTTTTATATTTTTTTCTTTTGTTCGTTCTTTTTTATTTGTTTTAATTTCTTTTGAGTTTTCTTCCATTTCTTTCCTCCTTTTAGTTTATTATAATTTACTTCAAAAGTCAAGTTGTTGTATTAGTAAAATTAACGTTTTTTCTCTAGTTTCCTTAACTTTTCTTTGTCTTTCTTTAATTTGGGAATATTTTTATAAGATTTAAAATTAAATACAAAATTAAAATTGTAATTATTTCCTATTCAAAATATAAGAAACCTAATATAAAAAAATAATAATAAATATAAAAATTAAAAGATACAAAATAAAACAAACTAAAATAATAAATTAAATAAAATAATATATAAAAACTAATTATTTTCTCTGGATTTTTTAGAATACTAAATAAATTGATTTTAATTTAATTGACTTAACTTTTTAATTTTGAATTTAATTTTTAATAGAAAAAAATAGATTCTAAATGTAATAAATATACTAACATATTTTTTATATTATTTCAAGTAATATTTAATTTTTAAAATTCTTATTTGACTTTTATATAAATATTTATTATAATAAACTTATTATAAACCTTTTTGTTTGGAGGATAAATATGTTTAAACGGTTTTTAGACATTTTTTGCTTTTCATTTTTGTTCAATCTCGTTTTGATAATCATCATCCTTGTCTTTTACAAATTTGGTATTAACTTGATTGAAGATATTGCCGGAACATTACTTCTAATTAGCTTTATTTCTTTTATTACTTCTTACATTATATATCGAAGCTATAGATCTTCCATTAATTTGTTTTCCTATAAGCTAGGAGCAACAAACACTGGTAATAAGTATAAGAGAATTTTAGCAAATACTGCTAAGCAATTTCAATCAAGAACTTTGCATATTTATAATCAAATTTCTAAAAATGCTAAATCATATAAAGACTTCAACACATTTTTATACCTAAATGCTTATGTTGATAGTCGGAATGAACTAATTGAAGATTTAGTAAAAGCATTTGATGAGATTGATGATTCATCTACTGAAAATGAACAAAATTAAAACAAAGTAACTTAAAAGAGCTTGCAACTGCAAGCTCTTTTCTATCTTAAAAAGAAATATGCTAAAACTATAATTCCAAGTATAATTCTATAATATCCAAATACTTTAAAGTTATGTTTTTTAATATAATTCATTAGGAACTTAATAATTGCAACTGATACTAAAAATGAAACTATCATCCCAACTATCAATACTGCTACCTCTATTCCTGTAAATCCAAAACCAAATTTAACTAGTTTTAAAAGACTTGCACCAAGCATAGTAGGGATTGCTAAATAAAAAGTAAATTCAGCTGCATTTGGTCTAGATAATCCTATTAATAATCCACCAATAATAGTTGCTCCTGAACGTGATGTTCCTGGAAATATTGCTGCAATTAATTGGAATATTCCAATTAAAAATGCATCTTTATATGTAATTTCTTTACTTGTTTCTTTTAACTTTGCTCTTCTACTTTTATTCCAATTTTCTATTACAATAAAAGCTATGCCAAAAACCATTAGTGCAATTGCTATACATACTGGGTTATAAAATAAAGCTTCAAATACTTCATCAAAAAGTAGTCCAATAATTGCTGCTGGAATGCATCCTACTAATATTTTTCCCCATAAACTCATTATGTCTTTATTAAAATAAGATAAAATTCCTGTTTTCTTAATTGCCTTTTCTTTATTTTTAGTAAAAGGCCATATTTTCTTAAAATATAAAAGAACAACTGCTAGAATGGCACCAAATTGTATTACTACTTGGAACATACTCCAAAACTCTGGTGATACTTCATTAAACTTTATAAACTGTTCTGCTAAAATTAAATGTCCTGTACTACTAATTGGTAACCATTCTGTTATTCCTTCTATTACTCCAAATACACCTGCTTTTAAAAGCTCTAATAACATAATTTTTCTTCCTTCCTTTGTTTATTTTTTATATACTTCTTTTAATATATTATATATTGTATCTTTTATAAATTCAGCCGTTGTAACTGGTGCTACTTTTCCAGGAAGTGCTAATGCCCATATTAGTTTTAATCCTCTTTCTTTTGCTTCTTTTTTATCTATTCCTCCAGGATTAGATGCTAAGTCTATTAATAAACAATCATCTTTTACATATTGTAATCTTTCTTTATTTAAAATCAAATGCGGTACTGTGTTTATTATAATATCAAATTCACTTAAATTTTCACCTATAGTATTTATATTTGTTTCATTATGTCCATAAGCTCTAATCCAAGCTAAGTCTTCATCTTTTCTTGCAGCACATGTAACTTTGGCAGATAGCCCTGCAAGCTTTCTTGCTAAAACTTTTCCAATTCTTCCAAAACCTAATATTAATACTTTGCTTCCATGTATTATTTTATTAGTATTTGCGATTGCAATTTCTATTGCACCTTCTGCTGTTGAAATAGTATTTAAAACAGCAAGTTCTTCTCTTTTCATAATATCTATTATTTCAACATATTCATCATTTGCCATATTATAAACTTCTGGCATTATACTTCCAGCAATTAATATTTTAGCATTTAGATAATGAACAAGTTCCCTTATAGATATTTTTTCTTTACTAAATGGTGCATTAATCTCTACTCCGTTGCTTGAAAATGGTATTGGTCCTATTACTACTTCTACATCTTCTGGAATTGCTTTACTTAATTTTTCTGTAAATATAATATTTTCATTTTCTTTTAGTTCTTCTGCTTTTTCTAATCCAAAAGTATATACAGTATTTCCTTCATCTGCAAGCATTTTTACAAGCTTAATTATTCTTAAATCTCCACCAATTACAGCAAAATTTGTACTCATAAAATCCCTCCTTATGATTATTATATTGATTTTTTGGAATTTTATGAGTATTTTTTAATCATGTCTTTCTTTTTGTTCTCTTTCTTCTTGTATTTCTAGTTTTGTATCATTTATATTATCTTCTCTATTTTTCTTTAATAAATTAATATCATTATAACTTAAATGTCTTGTAATCTCTGACATTTCTTCTAAATGTTCTTTTGCTTTTATTTCCTTTTCACTTAATTTTACTTCTGTACTTTGTTCTTTATTTTCCAAATTAAATGGAATTGAAATCCTAGCCATTATTGGTATAAACACCGGATCTTTTTTTACTTTATCAACAATTTTTTTACTATCTATATCTATTGCTGTGTTTATATATTTTATTGCTGTATCTTTATCATTTTTGATTAGTTCTATTTTTGCTAATTCATAGTAGCTATCCGCTGATAACTCCTCATCATTTACTGATTCCAAAAATTTCTTTTCAGCTTCTTCTATTTCTTTATAAATAAGTGCAATTTCAGCTAAATTGTATTTTAACGCATATGCTAAACTATTAATTTCTGCAGCTTTCTCATATGCAATCTTTGCACTTTGAAAATCATTAAGCATTGTATAAGCAATTCCAAGATTATAGTTTATATCATAGCTATAAGGGTTATATTTTAGAGCATCTTGATATACATTTACTGCATCTTTATACATTTCTCTATCAAGCAAAATATCTCCTAATAGCATTGATGCTTCATATGTATCTGGCTTTTTATTTAATAAATTAAATAACATTTCAGTTGCTTCTTCTTTTTTATTCAAACCATTTAACAATTCAGCTACTTTATAATAAGAATCATAATCTTGTTTATCTAAGTCAATTGCTTGTACATATTCATCTATTGCTTTTCTCATTCCACCTTCTTGTTCATAAATTTGCGCAAGCAATTTATGAGCTTTATAGCTATTTTTATTTTTTTCTAATAAGCTAAGTAATGCATCTTTAGCTTTTTTGTTGTTATTAAACATTAGATAAATCTTTGCTTTTATTAAATTAACCAGCTCATATAAGTATATTCCTTGTTTTTCTAATACGATAATTATTATTGGCACAAGTATTGCTAAAACATATTTTAGAAATTTTAAAAATACATTTAATTTTATATCAAATAAAACTTCTAGAAAGTTAAGAGCTATCCCCATTGCTTCAAGCACTAGAATAGTTACATAGCTAGTGTCATTTCTTCTTATCATTCTAAAAAACATATATACAAATATCGCAAACGAAATAAATATAAATAATAATTGTTCTATTAGCATATTAATTTCTCCTTCTATTTTTTGCATTTTTATTTTATTTCATTTTTTGTCATTTGTCTAGTTAATCATATATAGTTTGATAAATTTCATAATTTCTTAATATTTTTCTTACATAATTGTTAGTTTCTTTATATGGTATATTTTCTATATCACTTCCATCAGCTTTTATTATATCTTTTTCTATCCAATTATCTACAGTTCCTATTCCTGCATTATATGCAGCTACTGCAACCTCTTTATTTCCATATTTATCTAACAAAACCTCTAAATACTTTGTTCCTATGTTTATATTATTTTGTACATTTGCTACAGATTCTCTTATATTATCAAAATCTATATCAATTCCATATGTAGTTGCAATATCATCTGCTGTCTCTTCCATAATTTGCATTAAACCAATGGCACTTTTATGTGATACTGCATTTTCATCAAAATTACTTTCTGCTTTTATAACCGCAAAAATTAAATTTTCTTCTACATTATATTTTTCAGCATATATTGAAACTATTTCTTCATAAGTTTTAGGGTACATTATTTTAAGTATTTTATCTTTAAAAATAAAACTAAATACAATAACAAGTAAAATTATTGTAACAACAATAATTAGCTTTTTATTTTTCACTTTTATTTCCTCTCCTTTGTTCCACACTTTAAATGATGCATCTTTTATTTACAATCATACCAATTATCTGCTTCTGATAGTTCTGCAATAAGAGGTACTTTTAGTTTTGTTGCTGTTTCCATACTCTTTTTTACTATATCTTTTACCTCTTCTTTTTCATTTTCTGGTGCTTCTATCATCATTTCGTCATGTACCTGTAATACTATTTTTGATTTTAATCCCCTTTTTTCTATTTCATTAAACACTTTTATCATAGCGATTTTCATTATATCTGCTGCTGTCCCTTGTATTGGTGTGTTCATAGCAGCTCTTGAGCCAAATTGTCTTACCATGTAATTGTTTGATTTTAGCTCTGGTATATATCTTCTTCTATGAAATAATGTTTCTACATATCCTTTTTCTTTTGCTTCTTCTTTTATATTATCCATAAATTTTTTTATTCCTGAATATTCAGATAAATAATCATCTATATATTTTTTTGCTTGTTTTCTTCCTATACCTAGTTGTTCTCCTAACCCAAAGTCACTTATTCCATATACTATTCCAAAGTTTACTGCCTTTGCATTGCTTCTTTGTTCTTTTGTTACTTCTTCTATTGGTGTCTTGAATACTTTTGATGCTGCTTGTTTATGTATATCTTGACCTTTTTCAAATGCTTCTATCATATGTTTATCTTCTGATATTGATGCTAATACTCTTAATTCTATTTGTGAATAATCTGCGTCTACATATACATATCCTTTTTCTGGTTTAAATACTTTTCTTACTCTTTTTCCTAACTCAAATCTTGTTGGTATATTTTGAAGATTTGGTTCTGTTGAACTTATTCTACCTGTTGCTGTTATTGTTTGATGGAAGAATGAATGTATTCTATTTGTTTTTGGATTTATATATGGTTTTAATCCTTCTACATATGTTGAATTTAATTTCATAAGTTGTCTATATTCTAA
>CALXFC010000077.1 GCA_944387485.1 uncultured Clostridia bacterium | reverse complement strand
AAGTATATTCAATACCACAAATATATGAAAATGTTTGGAAAGAAGAAGGATTTGGTGCAGAAAATATAATAGCAGTACATATACGTCATATTAGAGAAAAAATAGAAATAAATCCAAAAGAACCAAGATACTTAAAAGTAATTTGGGGAGTTGGATATAAAATAGAAGATATAAAATAAGGAGGTATATATGGAAAAGTTTAGAAATTCGTGTGTACTTAAGATATTGAGCTATATATTAATTCCAGTTTTAGTTGCAATTTTATTTTTTAGTATATTTCATTTATCATTCTTAAATGAATATGGAGATACTAAAAGTGGAACTGAGTATTTTGAGAGTGAACAATTTGCAAATGAATATTTCTATTTTATAGTAAATAGACTTCGGAGCTTGTAATAGAGAGAAAAACGGTGAAAGTACAAATTTCGTAGAAATAAATGAAGAGGGAAAAGCACCTTATTATTATACAGATTATAGAATAACAAATAATTATTATTTAGGAATACCAGCATATGTTAATTTCATAATTATAGATAAAAAAACAAATACAATGTATACAAATATAAAAAGTGAAGACTATGAACAAGAAAAGCAAAATATGAAAAGTGAGAAGGTATATTGGAATTATATAGATGGAACAGTAGATACAAATATAAACTATTTAAATAATGAAAATATAAAATATAATTATAATTTTATATATGCAATGGAAAAACAAACAGATACATCTTATAGCATAAGTGAATATGACATATATACTTCATGTGATGTAAATAATGTAGAAGGGTATTCAGCATATGGATTAAATGAAACATTATATACATATATGTTAGAACATAGAACAGCGCCAATTTATTGGACTATATTAAGTATTGCTTTGTTATTAGTAATTACTATCTATCTATTTTGGTCAATTGGACATAAAAGTGGAGAAGAAGGAATATCATTAAATTCCATAGATAAAATACCTTATGAAGTTCTTGTGTTTGTATGTTTAATGATATTAAGTATAGCTTTAGCAACTGTAGTAAATTTAGGTGGAACAATTAATTATGTCATATTATTAGTAGGAACATTAGGATATTTAGTATGTTATGCAATGTTAGCAGTAATTGGAGTTACAACAATAAAAAGAATAAAAGCAAGGAAGTTTATAAAAAGCTTTTTAACATATAAAATAGGGAAATGGTGTTTTGATAAAATAAAAAAATTATTCGAAACATTAGATGAAAAAACAACAGAGAATAAAAGACTATTTTGGTATTATTTATTATTTATAATAATAAGTGTAATGTTAGCATGTTTGTTCTACACAGGAATAGCAATAATATTGTTAATAGGATTTTGGATATGGTCATATTATAAATTAAAAAAATATATAATAAACCAAGAAAAAATAAAAAATGCATTAAAAGATATATACGAAGGAAAAAATGATGTAAGATTAAATAATGGAGAATTAACAGGTGTATTAAAAGAAATGTCTATATATGTAAATGATATAGCAAGTGGTTTTTCAAATGCAATTAATGAAAGTTTAAAATCAGAAAGACTAAAAACAGAATTAATAACAAATGTATCACATGATATAAAAACACCTTTAACATCAATAATAAATTATGTGGATTTATTAAAGAAAGAAAATATACAAGATGAAAAAGTAAAAGAATATATAGATATATTAGATAAAAAATCACAAAGACTAAAAAAATTAACAGAAGATTTAGTAGAAGCATCAAAAGTATCTTCTGGAAATGTAAAACTAAATTTTGAAAATATAAATGTTAAAGAATTATTTAATCAAACAATAGGAGAATTTAAAGATAAATTTGAAGAAAAGAATTTAAAAATAGAAGTTCAAATGCCAAATGAAGATATAAAAATAAAAGCAGATAGTAGATATTTATATAGAATAGTAGAAAACTTATTTAGTAATATTACAAAATACGCATTAGAATCTTCAAGAGTGTATATAGATATTAAAGAAGCAAAAGAAATAAAAGAAAAAAATATAGACAAAAATAAAGGAAAAGAAGGTAAATATCTAAATATCAGCATAAAAAATATATCAAAAGATAAATTAAATATAAGTAGCGATGAATTAATGCAAAGGTTTGTTAGAGGAGACAAATCAAGATATACAGAAGGAAGCGGACTTGGACTTTCAATAGCAAAAAGCTTAACAGAAATTCAAGGAGGAAAATTTGATATAATAATAGATGGAGATTTATTTAAAGTAGAAATAAATTGGCCTGAAATTGGGGACGTTTCTTAATTGACCATTTTTGGGCAATCTGGGACACATCTATCACATAAGATATTATATTTATCTTATGTGATTTTTTTCTGGAAAATACGGGAATTATGTGATATTATATATATGGTTGGAGGTGGGACTATGACAATAAGAGAAACAATAAGAAAAGGAATGATAATTCTAAAAAACAATAATATAACAGAACCAAATATAAAAGCAAGACTGATAATGCAATATGTATTAAATAAACCAAGAGAATATTTGATGGTGTATGATAAAGAAATAGTAATGTTAAGACAAGAAGTAAATTATTTTAAAGCAATAAAAAAATTATGCCAAGGTGTGCCTATTCAACATATAACACATAGACAAGAATTTATGAAAATGACATTTTACGTAGATGAAAATGTACTAATACCAAGACAAGATACAGAAACATTGGTAGAAGAAGTAATCAAGATTTCGAAGAAAATAAATGCAAAAAAATTCTTAGATTTATGTACAGGAAGTGGAGCAATTGCAGTATCACTTGCAAAATATATAGAAGGAAGTTATGTTACAGCAGTAGATATATCAGGAAAAGCATTAAATGTAGCAAAATTGAATGCAAAAAACAACGAAGTAGAAGATAGAATAACATTTATAGAATCAGATTTGTTTAAGAATTTGAAAAAAGAAAAATATGATATGATAGTATCCAACCCACCTTATATAAGGAAAGATGTATTAAAGAAACTAGATAAAGATGTACAAAAAGAACCTCAAATCGCTTTGGATGGAGGTTATGACGGATTAGATTTTTATAGAAAAATAATAAGCAAGGCTGATGAATATTTAAAATTTCATGGATATTTATGTTTTGAAATAGGTTATGACCAGAAAGAAGATGTAGAAGATTTAATAAATGAACAAGGAAAGTATATAGATATTTATTGTAAAAAAGATTTATGTGATAACGATAGAGTAGTAATAGCTAAGTTAAATTAAAGCTGTTTTTGGGGACGGAGTCAAAAAACAGCTACTAAGGAGTGAGAAGTTTGTCTTTTTCTTCAGAAGTAAAACAAGAATTGAATAAAAATAGTAATTTAGTAAATAAAGAAATTGTGAAAAACGAGTTAATAGGATATTTGATTTCTGGTAATATAGAAATAGGAGAAAGAAACCAAATAAGGTTTTCAACTGAAAGTGATTATAATATTAATAGATTTTCTAAATTACTTACAAATTTGGATATTAACCATAATATAGAAATTATAGGAAAGAATTTTGTTATAACATTAAATAAAAAAGAAGTTAAAGATTTAGTTGAAATAAAAGAAAATAAGATTTATTTAAAAGAAAATTATATTAATAATTTAAAAGATGAATATTTAAGAGCAATAGTAAGAGGCGTTTTTATGGGCTCTGGTTCTATTAACAATCCTAATAAAAAATACCATTTAGAAATTAGTTTTAATGTTGAAGAAAATTTAAATAATGTAATTTCTATTTTAAAAATATTAGATATAAATACTAAGAAAATGATAGTAGAAAATAAAAAATCACTATATATAAAAGAAGGTGAAGAAATTTCTAAGTTTTTAGCTTTAATTGGAGCAGCTAAAGCTGTTATGAGTTTTGAAGAAATACGTATACAAAAAGAAATGAGAGGAAAAGTAAATAGAATTGTAAATTGTGAAACTGCAAATCTAAATAAAACTATAAATGCCTCAATAGAACAAATAGCAGCTATAAAAAAATTAAAGGAAAACGGAAAGTTCAATAATTTAAGTGATAATTTAAAAGAAATTGCAAACTTAAGATTAGAAAATCCAGATATGGCTCTTTCAGATTTAGGGAAGAAGTTGGATAAACCACTTGGAAAATCTGGTGTAAATTATAGATTAAAAAAGATAATGGAGATAGCAAATGGAAAGTAACTTTGGAATATATATACATATACCATTTTGTAAGAAAAAATGTAGTTATTGTGATTTTATTTCTTTTTCGAATAAAGATAGAAAAATAGAAGATTATATAAAATCACTAAAAAAAGAAATAGATAAATTTGATTTTTCAAAATATAATGTTAATACAATTTATTTAGGTGGAGGAACTCCAAGTTATATTAAAGAAAAATATATAAAGGAAATATTAGATTTATTAAAAAGTAAACTTACTACTAATAAAACTTTATGGAAAGATATAGAAATAACAATTGAGGTGAATCCAGGAACTGTAACTAAAGAAAAGTTAGAAACATATAAAGAAGTTGGAGTAAATAGATTAAGTATTGGACTTCAAAGTACTAATAATAACTTATTAAAACAAATTGGAAGAATACATAATTATGAAGATTTTTTAGATACATATAATATGACAAAAGAAGTGGGTTTTGATAATATTAATGTGGATTTAATGATAGCACTTCCAAACCAGAGGATAGAAGATATAAAAGAAAGCTTAGAGAAAATTGTAGATTTAAATCCTAACCATATTAGTGTGTATTCATTAATTGTAGAAGAAGGAACTTTAATAGAAAAGCAAATAAAAGAAGGAAAAATAAAACTTCCTTCTGATGAAGAAGAAAGAAGAATGTATTGGTATGTTAAAAACTTTTTAGAACTTTTAGGATATAACCATTATGAAATATCTAATTTTTCTAAAAAAGGTAAAGAATCAAAACATAATTTAAATTGTTGGAATCAAGAAGAATATATTGGTTTTGGTTTAGCTTCTCATTCATATATTGATGGAATTAGATTTTGTAATACCTCTAATTTAGAAGAATACATAGACAATATAAATAATAATAATTTTAATAAAAATAAGGAAATAGAAGAAAAACAAACAAAAGAAGATATGGAAAAAGAATATATGATGTTAGGTTTTAGAAAAATAGAAGGTGTAGATATTTCTAAATTTAAAGAAAAATTCCAAGATAATCCGTTATATTTATATAGAAAAGAACTTGGTAAATTAGTAAATGAAGGCTTGATAGAAGTAGATTTAAATAATATAAGATTAACTAATAAAGGGTTGGATTTAGCAAATCTTGTGTTTGAAGAATTTGTTTAAATAATTGCACTAATACATATATGAACAAAATAGTAATATGCTATAAGAAAAAAATACTTTTTGAATAATTTATTATGTATTGCATAAAATATAATTAGTTGTTGACATTTTATTTTTAAAATGTTACAATTATTATACCAAAAGGGAATAACCCTTTGTTCGGTGTACAAGTAAGAATAGATTGAAAAATTAAGTGTAATGTAAGTACACCTACTTACTTGGAAGGAGCCAGTCAGCTGGCTCCTTTTTTAAGGCAAATAAATTGAAGTGTTTAAAAAATTAGTTCTTTTTTTGTAAGTTTCAAAATCATTATTTTGTAAATAATTATAATAGCAATGTCTTACTTCTCCTACTAACAAGTCAGCTGCTTGAACGGGATAATTATAATAAGAATTCTTATATTTTAATATTATAGATACAGAAGACAATATAGGCGGAAAAGATATATCATAATTATAATTAATAATGCCAAATTGTAATTCTTCTTTTATACTACTTGCCAAATCATAATATCCATTAGAAACAGTGGTTTGTTCGTCTAAGTTTAATATTAATGTAACAGGTTGATTAGGATTAATTCTATTTTGCGATATTAAATTTTCAACGATTCTTTTAACTTCTCTTTTTATAATATAATCCTTAAATCTTCCTTTAGATGCTTTACTATCAAAAATGTAATCTTTAACCTTGTGATTAGAAACTACTGCTACTGAAGTATCATATCTTTTAATAAAATTTAAAAGTCTTCTTCTATCATTAGCTTTTAGCATATTAGATTTTAATTCTGGACAAGTATATTTACATGTTTTTGAATAATGTGATATACAAAAATTATTGTTTAAATTTGAATCGTTTTTTAAGCTTTTACAATATTTAGATTTAATTTGGTCTACTAATGAACGATATTGTCTAGAAAAATTTTCTTGTTCTTTTAAAGAAAGAAAAAATATACCACCATATACAAATACTAATTCATTAGGTTCACCTTTTACTAATCTTCCAGAGTCATCCATATTAATATATATAAATTGAGAATTATTACTTAAAATTTGTTCTTCATTTTTTTGCATATAATCAACTCCTTTTATACTAAAAGATAAACGTGAACTTAATAGTGTTGGCTATATTATATATAATATAAAATTTTAAGTCAAGGTAAATATAAAATAATTCTAAAGCAAAAATGAAAAAATGTTCGCAAAAACTATTGACAATTTTTAAAATTGGAAGTAGAATAAAGACGAACATTTTTTTGAGTAGGAGGAATGCAAAATGATATCTACTTTACATATAAAAAACATAGGAATAATAGAAGATTTAAACATAGATTTAAATAAAGGATTAAATGTATTAACAGGAGAAACAGGAGCTGGAAA
>CALXFC010000076.1 GCA_944387485.1 uncultured Clostridia bacterium | reverse complement strand
ATTTTTGATTTTCATATTTACTTAACAATTATATACTGTAATCTACCCATTGTCTAAAGCTAGTGGGATTGTGATAGTTTTACTTTCAAAATATAGTCATTTTGGTACCGATGGTGGGACTCGAACCCACATGGTTTCCCGCTGGATTTTGAGTCCAGTGCGTCTACCAATTCCGCCACATCGGCACATAAAGAGTTTGCATTTTGCAAATCTCTTTAATTCTTATATATATTAACATATATTTAATTTATTGTCTAGCTTTTTAAGTATCAAACTCAAAAACATTAATATTTTTTATTTCAATTTTAGAGAAATCATCATGTTCATCCTCAAATCTTACAATTTTGAATGTTGTTTTATCTTTTAAAGTTAAATTTAATTTAGAAATATCAACCAACATTTTAGTAGACAAATCTTGCCCTACAGGTAATGTTTTATTTTGATTATCAAAGAAAATACAATTTGTATAACTTATAGCATTTGTTCCCTCTTTTAAATTTATTTTATAGAAGTTTATTTTACTGTTTTCAGTTTTTATTGCTTCATTTATTTCGTTTTCTGGATTTATATCAAAAATGTTAAATCTTCTATCATCTATCTTCTCATCTACAATTGCTTTATATATTGGTACATCTTCTGGTACAACTACTTTAGTTAAAGCTGTTTTTATATTTGAAATTACATTTTCTAAAGATAACTTATACCCTATTTGCTTAGTATTTTTACTAATTTCTAATATATTAAACTTATCCTTTGGTAGTTCTCTATGTCTTTTGTTTTTTATCTTAGATACTTTTGTAGTATCTTGAAGCATCCCACCAAATATATCAAATTCTTCTTTTTCAGAAAGAGTTTTCTCTTCAACCGCTTCTTTTTTTATCTCTTTTAAACTATTTTCTATATCCTTTGGTTGAAAATCATTTATTTTAATTTTATTTATTAATGGTAAAAGATTTGTTGTTGTTATGTATAAACTATCTGTTTCGTCTTTAGTTAAATTCTTTCTTTGCATTTTGTCCATCATTTTTCCAAGTTTTTCTAAATCTTCCTCATAATCAAATGTTTTTGTTATCTTCTTAATAATATTTACTTCCTCTTCTTCTCCCTCTGGAAGTGAGCTCATTTCATCCTTGTTGCTATATTTCCAAAATTCAAATATGCTCTTTTTATGGCTATCTATCTCTGCAATATATGCAGTAGCATTTTCTATTTTCTTTTGCATATTTTTATTTTTTAACTTTAAGCTATTAATATCCATCACAAGATTTTTTAGTTCTGTATCTTTCTGATCTATACTTTTATATAAAGAAACTAGTTCTTCAATATTATAATTTGTTTTCTTTAATTTTCTTCTTCTTGGAAGTTCCTCTATATCTTCCTTATCTTCTATTTGTTCAACTTCTTCTGGTTTTGTATTTTTTATTCTGTTTTTATTTTTCTTTTTACTATATTTAAAATAATATTTAAATTTTCCAAAAAAAGTTTTTTTACATTCTAAAAATGTTGATATCTGTTTTTCTTTTGCCAAATATTCTATTTCCTGTGCAGCTATTTCTACTTTCATTTCTTTAAGCCTTTTTTTACTCTTGATAATCAAATCTTCAGCTTGTGTTTCTTTGTCTTGCCCTATTGAATATTCACTATTTATCCATTCTACTATATTTCCATATTCTATCTTTCTATTTTCTATATAAAATTCTATTTCTCCACTTCTTCCAATATTAGTCTTAAAATCAAAATAATGAGGTACTTCTGTCTGTAATATAAACATTGCTTTTAATAATTTATAAAACTCATTTGCTTCTTCCTTACTTTCTAATTTTATCTTATATGGACTTTTTATTTTTTGATATACTTCTGTTTCTCCAACAATATGTATTGTCAAATTGTCACTTTTATCGTACACTTCATAGATTAATGGCCAATCTTTTGTAAACAACCATAAATAATTTTCAATATCCTCAAATTCAGATTTTTTCAAAAATTCACTTGTGTATTCTACATTTCGAATCGGTACAAATATTTTTCCTGTTCTTCTTTTCTCTAATTGCTTTTTTAACAAATAGAAAAATGTTGAATAATCGGAATCTTCTGTTGGAACTAACATAAAGTATTTATCTGTATTTTCTGAATAATAAATCTGCCATAAATAATTATTTTCGTATTTTACCTTAAATGGTATCTTTTTACTTAAACTTGCTTGTTCTTCTTCTATTTTTTCTACGTCTTCTATTTTAAAACTGTTTAACATATTAAGAAAAGTTGTATGTTTAATTATATTTTCTTCTGATTTATTATCTAAATAATCTGCAAGTGGACTTGATTTTTTATATTTTTCTTCTATTTCATCCATTCTATTTGTTGGAGAAAGTAATATTTGAATATCTTTTATCGGAATATATCTATATTGTCTATATTGTTTTTCATCATAAAATTTTGGAATTCTAAATTCCAATGGCTCATATTGTTTTATACTTTTTGGTATTTTATCTAAATCTAATCCCAAATATTCTAATTTTTCATTTATAGTTCCATTATTTGGTACTGTTTTTTTAGGCACAGTTTTTTCTCCCTTCTTTTTCATTTTATAATTTCATAAAAATTCTTGAATTCATATCCTTGATTTCTTAACGTTGCAATTATTTGTGGTAATGCATCTGCTGTTATACTTTTTGATGGAGCATCATGCATAAGTATTACTATACTATTCTTATTTTCTATTGTTTCATTTAATCTTTGTAATTCAAAATCAATAGATAAATTATTTGTTTCAGCATCTCCATTTAGGGCATTCCAATCTACATGAACTATATTATTTTGTATAAGTAAATCATTTGCCTGTTGTTTTAAATCTGCATAAGGTCCTCCAACAATTCCTCCGGGGAACCTAAATAAATGTGAATTATATTCATTTTCTCCTATAGCCTTTCTTACTTCATCATTGCATTTATTATATTCATCTAAAACCGCCTGTGGAGAGCTATAGATTTGAGAATAGACATGAGAATATCCATGATTTGCTATAAAATGTCCCTCGTCATACATTCTTTTTACCAATTCTGGTTTTTTTGATACATTCGAACCTAATACAAAAAATGTTGCTTTTACATTTTCTTGCTTTAATGTATCTAAAATTCTAGGAGTTACTGATGATGGCCCATCATCAAAAGTTAGAAATGCTCTTTTAGTATCTGAATGATAGATATTTTCTATATTTTGTTTTCCCTCTTCTGTCAATTTTGGTAACTTGGCCTGACGCTCTTTTTCTATTTCTTCCAATCTTTTCTGTTCTTCTTGCTTTAATCTTATTATTTGATTTTGGTATTGCTCATATATTTTATAACTATTTATTGTTTTTAATATATTTATAGTTACAAATATAATTAAAACAAAAGACACTATAATAAGAATAATAAGTATTTTTTTATTTCTGTTAACTTTATCTTCTGTATCTATTTTATAAATACTATATTCTTGTCCGTCATTTTTCACCTTTATAACCCCTATTCTCATACCTTTGTCTATCTTTTATTTTTTCATTAAATTTTTTATATATTCAATCTCTTCTTCTGTATTTAATCTCATAAATATTGGTTCACCTTTTTCAATTACTTTTATATCTTTTAAATTCTTATACTCTTTTAAAGAATTCCACGTTTTTAATTTTTCATCTTTTACTCCTATTTGACGCAAAATATTATCTGCTGTATCATTCATAAATGGTTTTATTAATATTGCAATTTTTCTTAAATTTTCAATCAAATGATAAATTACTGACTTTAATTTTCCTTTATCCTCTTCTTTTGCCAATATCCATGGCATTGTTTCATCAATATATTTATTTGTTCTAGAAATTAATACCCATATTTCTTGTAAAGCGTTTGCTATTTCATAATTATCTATTTTTTCTTCAAATGCTGAAATTTGTTTTAAACAATATTCTTCTAATTCTTCATCAACTTCATTTGGTGTTCCACTGTAATTTGGAACTTCTCCTTTAAAATATTTATTTACCATTGATACTGTTCTATTTAATAAATTACTTAAGTCATTACACAAGTCAAAATTATATCTTTCAACAAATCCTTCTGGTGAGAATATCGCATCTTGTGAAACTGGCATTTCTCTTAATAAGAAATATCTTACACTATCTAATCCATATCTTTCTATTAATTCTTCCGGATAAATAACATTTCCTTTAGATTTAGACATTTTACCATCTTTCATTGTGACCCAATTATGAACAAGTATTGTTTTTGGAAGTGGTAAGTCTAAAGCCATTAAAAATATAGGCCAATATATTAAATGAAATCTTGCTATATCTTTTCCTACTATTTGTAAATCTGCTGGCCAATATTTTTTAAATAAAGAATCATCTTTACTTCCATATCCTAATGCCGTTATATAGTTCGTTAATGCATCCACCCATACATATATTACATGTTTGGGATCTTTTAACACTTTTATTCCCCAGTCAAATGTTGTTCTTGTTACACATAAGTCTTCTAATCCTGGTTTTATAAAATTATTTATCATTTCATTTTTACGATATTCTGGTTTTATAAAGTCTGGATGTTCTTCATAATATTTAAGTAATCTATCTGCATATTTTTTCATATTAAAGAAATATGCTTCTTCTTTCATAAGTCTTACATCTCTTCCACAGTCTGGACATTTTCCATCTACTAATTGTGTTTCTGTAAAATAACTTTCACAAGGTACACAATACCAACCTTCATATTCACCTTTATAAATATCTCCTTGTTCCATAAATCTATCAAATATCTTTTGAACTACTTTTACATGTCTTTCCTCTGTTGTTCTAAGGAAATCATTATAGTCTATTTTCATTGTCTTCCATAATTCTTGAGCATATGCTGCCATTCCGTCTACATACTCTTTTGGCGTTTTCCCCTGTTCTTCAGCTTTTTCTTCTATTTTTTGTCCGTGTTCATCTGTTCCTGTAAGCATGTACGCATCTTCACCTTTTAATAAATGAAGTTTTTTCATACTATCTGCTAAAACTGTTGTATATGCAGTTCCTATATGAAATCTTCCACTTGGATAATAAATCGGTGTTGTTACATAAAATTTATTCACTAAAATCATCTCCTTCTCATTCCCAAATATCTTATCACGTTTTAATCAAAATAGCAATAAGCAAGAGATATCTTTATTAAGATTTTCTCTTGCTTATGCTTTTTTCTTTTGTAATTCCTACTTGTTTATTTTTGTGCCTTAAAGTAAAACACAAAAAGATATATCGACGCTATAATTATGCCTGATACCATTGCTATATTATTTTTCCAAATTATTGCTGGGAAAACAACTAGTAAAACAGGAACTACACCCACTTTTAAAATAACTTTTTCAAGCATTTCAGAAGTGGTTCCTTTAACCTCGAAAAATTTTTCCATGTCTAATCCTTTCTAGACGAGGTCTTATAGAAAATATTTTCTAGTATACTCCTAAACAATTTCATTGTCAATAGCAACTTTTGTCTTTTTTTGTCGATTAGTTCGGTTCAAATTTCAAAAATACATTTACACTATAAAGCAGTAACCTATTAATATAACTCTTAAATTTTTATTTATGAAATAAATTTCATACAAAAATTTACAAAGAGTGAATTTTTTATATTACATTTTCGTTACAATTTCTAATTCACACACTAATCTTGACAAGCTCTTTTACTACTATTTTAAATTTTGCACTTTTCCAATTTATCAAAATCAGGACTCAGTGCTACTTATATATAAAGTGAGACGGGCTGTGTGGAAGACACTCATATTGCTCGGATAGTTGTTGCTCCTACTCTTAGGTGAAAGGCTACCACCGTTGTAATTGTCTCCACGAGTAACACGAAAATTAGTGGAAAGAGCCTCTAAGGTCCATTCACTATGGCAACCATAAAGGTCATACACATTTCTTAATATATCATTTTCATTACTTCCTGTTACTTGTGTTGTATTTTTCTTGCTATCGTTTGCTGATGCTACTTCTTCTCCATTCTTTTGCATCCAGTTCATCATTGCATCATATTGACTTCCCCATATCATACTACTTACGACTGAGTCATTATCTTCCTCTGGTGCAAATTCTTTACATTTACTATATAATCCATACCAAGTCTTTAGACTTGAATATCCTGCAGTTGCTGTTGTAACAGTAGAAGAATTATCTTCTGCATTTTTTACTACTGGTGTTGTTCCTTCTAATCCTAGTTCATATCTCCCTACATAAAAGCCATGATAAGTTTCAACACTTTGCATCATTTTATTATATTCTTCTTGAAGACTATATTTAGTAAATAAACCATTATTATAACTTGTATCATTATCATAATCACTTACAATATCAGGCTCATGATAAGTATCAGTTTTTGTAGTACATCCACTATATACTTCTGAGCCACTACTTCCAAAATCATAAAGCAATCCTTTATAATTATCTCCATCTTTTATTGCCATTGCTTTATTTGTTGTTCCATTTGCTTCTGTATCTGATACTGGTGTTTCTACTGGTATCCATACAAATTGACTTCCGCTTTTATCTTCTATTACTAATCCATTATTTACATCTTCAGCTTCTGGTGCTGTACTTCCATCTCCCCAACTTGATGTTTCTGTATTTACTGGTTTAAACCCTGCTGGTATTGTTGGATTCATCGCTGTTCCTATTTCTTCTCCATTTATTGTACTATTATTTAGATATAATCCATTTTCATCTGTTTCTGGTTTATTTACTCCTGTCGTTCCTCCATTTATCCAATTCTCTAAAGTATTATTATATTCATCTAGTCTTGCTGCTTCATTTGTTGCTGCATTTTCTGTCTCTGTTTTTGCTTTTTGTGCTTGAGTTAATATTCCATTTTCTCCTGTTAACATTGCAATTGATACTCCAGCTAGTATTAAAAGCACAATAATGTATAGGAAATTACTGATGGTTAGCCAGTAAAAAAGTTTCCTCTAGATTACCTTTCTTATTCTGGCTAACCAGCT
>CALXFC010000075.1 GCA_944387485.1 uncultured Clostridia bacterium | reverse complement strand
AAAAGCAAGATTTTATAATGAATATAATTATGGAAGTTATATGTTATTTAGAGGAATACCAGTATTTATAGATTCAAGAGCAGATTTATATGCACCAGAATTTAGTGGAAAAAAAGATGATATATTTATGGATTTTATAAATACATCAAGTATAGGTGAATTTTATGAAGATACATTTGAAAAGTACGATATAACACATGTAATTACTTATAAAAATTCAAAAATGAATATGATAATAACAAAAACAAATGATCCAAATTATAAAGAATTATATAGTGATAAATATTTTGTAGTTTATCAAAGGTTACAAGACCTAGATAGTGATATTAATAATAACGATTAAAACAAATAATTAGAAAGAGGCAAGAAAATTTGAAAACATTTGTAGTAAAAAAAGAAAATGAAGGAGAAAGAATAGATAGTTTTCTATCAAACAAAGATGAAAACTTATCTAGAGTGGCAATTCAAAGATTAATAAAAGAAGAGAAAATATTAGTAAATGGTAAAAAGATAAAACCATCATATAAAGTACAAGAAAATGATAATATAACATTAGAGGAAGAAGAACCTAAAGAAATAGAATTAAAAGCACAAGACATACCAGTAGAAGTACTTTATGAAGATGATGATATAATAGTTGTAAATAAACCAAAAGGAATGGTAGTTCATCCAGGAAACGGAAATCCAGATGGAACATTAGTAAATGCCTTGATGAATATTTGTAAAGATTCTTTATCAGGAATAGGTGGAGAAATAAGACCAGGAATTGTTCATAGATTAGATAAAGATACATCAGGAGTAATCGTAGTTGCAAAAAATGATAAAGCACATATTAATTTAAGTGAACAAATAAAAAATCACGAAGTAGAAAAAACATATATAGCATTAGTAAGAGGAATAGTAAAAGAAAATGAAGCAACAATCAATATGCCAATAGGAAGAAATAAAAACGATAGAAAAAAGATGGCAGTAGAAAAAGATGGAAAAGAAGCAGTTACACATTTCAAGGTATTAGAAAGATATCCAAAAGATAATTGTACATTATTAGAGGTAAAAATAGAAACAGGAAGAACACATCAAATAAGAGTACATTTATCACATATTGGTTATCCTGTAATTGGAGACACTACATATTCAAATGGAAAAAATAAATGGGGAGTAGTTGGACAATGTTTACATGCAAAAAGATTAAAATTTAAACATCCAACTACAGGAAAAGAAATGATAATAGAAGCGGAGTTACCAAAGTATTTTAAAGAAATTTTGGAACAATTAGGGACAGGCCTTTTTTGTTCCAATAAATAGAGGAGAAGAAATGGAAGAAGTAAGGTTACAAAAATATTTAGCAAATTGTGGGATAGCTTCAAGAAGAAAAGCTGAAGAATTAATTGTAAATGGAAAAATTATTGTAAATGGAAAAATTGTAACAGAGCTTGGAACAAAAATCAAACCAAAGGTGGATAAAGTTACATATAACGGAAAAGAAGTAGAAGAAGAAAATAAACATGTATATATTCTTTTAAATAAACCAATAGGATATGTGACAACATCAAAAGACCAATTTGGAAGAGATTCTGTAATAGATTTAGTTAAAGTAAAAGAAAGAGTAGTACCTTGTCGGAAGACTTGATATGTATACTTCAGGAGCATTGATTTTAAGTAATGACGGAGATTTTGTATATAAGGTAACACATCCAAAACATGAAATAGAAAAAACATATACAGTTACAATAAAGGGAATAGTAAAAAATGAAGAAGTAGAAGCTTTAAGAAAAGGTGTAAAAATAGAAAATTATATAACAAAGCCAGCAAAAGTTAAAATATTAAAGATTGATGAAGAAAAAAGAGAGTCAAGATTAGAAATAACAATACATGAAGGGAAAAACAGGCAAATAAGAAAAATGTGTGAAGCAATAGGACATAAAGTATTAGCATTACATAGAAGTAAAATTGCAGGAATAGGAGTAAAAGATTTAAGCCTAGGAAAATGGAGATATTTAAGTAATAAGGAAGTAAACAAAATCCTGTTTTTTGGGACGGAGAAAAAAAACAGTTTATATAATTAAATTTATTTGACAGGATGTATTGAAAAATTATTATATTATATATATAATAAAACAAACATAAGATAAAAGGAGAATCAACTAATGAATACAGTAAAATTTGAGCCAGAAGGATGGAATAATGAAATTACAAAAGTAAATGAAAACAATATAAAGTCATATATGCAAAACAATATAACACTTCAAGGACTAGTAAGAAATTGCGATGATAATTATAATTTATATGTAAGTTTTGAAAATGGATTAGTAGGAAAGATGCCTCGTGAAGAGGTTGAAGCAATAAAAACAGAAGAAAATGGTTTACCAAGAGAAAATTTATGTGTGGGAAAAGTACATAAATTTATACAATTCAAAATAAAAGATATTGATAATAACAATGAACCTATATTATCTAGAAGACAAGTTCAAACTGAAGCTATAAATTGGGTTAAAAATGATTTGGAAATTGGTCAAAAAGTAGATGGAATAGTTAAAAATATTAAGCCATATGGAGCATTTATTGAAATCGGTGGAGGGATTGTAGGATTAGCTCATATCGAAGATTTATCAGTTGCAAGAATAAAATCACCATCAGAAAGACTTAAGATTGGACAAAAGCTTAAAGTTGTGATAAAATCAATAAATAGAGTCCAAGGAAAAGTGGTATTATCTTATAAAGAAATTTTAGGGTCTTGGGAAGAAAATGCTTCAAAATTTAAAACTGGAAGTAAAGTTAAAGGAAAAGTTAGAGAAACAGAGAAAAATAAAAATGGCATTTTTATTGAACTTACACCAAATTTAGTAGGAATGGCAGAGTATGAAGAAGGCCTAAAATATGGTCAAGAAGTTGAAGTGTATATAAAGAAAATAGATTATAATAGAAAAAAAGTAAAATTACTTATTGTTTAAACATAAGGAGGAACGAAGATGGTTGAAGATGACAAAATAAAAACTAAAGTATCACCATTTGCAATAAGAGAAGGAGAAATAAAAACATTTGATGGTAAAGATGGCTATGTTTCTATGTATCAAATAGTACATAAAATAAATATAGGGCACATAAATGATATTCATTTTGCTATTTTAGATTTAGTAAATGAGTTTGAGTTTATTACATCTAGACAAATTTTCCAAATGTTAGAGATAAAAGGTGTTGAAATAAAATCTCAAGATAAATTGAATAACAAATTAGAACAATTAGTAAAATCAAAAATTTTAACCAGATATTATTTTAATTCAGAAGAAGGTAAAGGAATTTATCGTATTTATTGTATGGAGAAAATGGGGAAATATTTATTAACATCTAGAGAAAAAGAATGTAAATGGCAACCATCTGATAATACCAAACCAGTTGCAATGATTAAGAAAAGATTAGCAGGAAATCAAGTTTTAATTGCTTATTTAAGAAAAGTAAAAGCATTTGATAATTTTAATGTAAAACCAGCAATAACAGCAAAAGTTACAGGAAAAGTATTTAAAGCATCTGGAGGTAGTGTAAAATTAACTAAAAATAAAAAATCAATAGAATTTGTTTTTGAAGTAATAAGACGTGAAATGGATTGGAAAAAGAAATTAGTTGAAAAAATGAGATTATACAAAGATTTTTATGAGAACTTTGTTCCAGGAGATTCTGGATTTGCAAATATGCCTCAGCTAATACTTGTTTGTGAAGATGAAAGGCATATGGCAGAAACATTTAAAGAAATAGTTACAAACCAAGTGGAGATTCCTCAAATAAAATTATATTTTACAACAGATTTAAGACAAAATGAAGAAACTCTTGAAAATACTTTAGTAGAATTTAAACTTGTTAATGGTAAATACAAAATGGAAAATGTAGAATTAAAATTATTAGGTATGTAAGTTTTAAAGTTGTTTTTGGGGACGGAGGAAAAAAACAGCTTTGCTAAAATAAGTGCATCTTGAAAGAGATGTACTTTTTGTTTTATAGGTGTTTTGAAACTGTTTTTTTCCTCCGTCCCCCAAAAAACAGAAAAAATATTATATTATTTTTAAAAACTATTGACAATTGAGTAGATATTCAACTATAATGTAAATAACAGTTGAGTAAACATTCAATTAAACATACATATAATAATTAGAAAGGAGAAAGTCATGTCAAAAAATGAATTCATATGTGATTGTAATATAATCCACGAGGATATTGTAAAAGATACATTAAGTAAAATGCCAGAAGATGATTTATTTAATAAGTTAGCAGAATTTTTTAAAATTTTAGGTGATACAACAAGAGCAAAAATATTATTTGCATTAGATCAAAATGAAATGTGTGTATGTGATATTGCAAACGTATTAGGGATGAGCAAATCATCAATATCACATCAGTTAGGAACTTTAAGAAGAATGAGTATTGTAAAATGTAGAAGAGAAGGGAAAGAAGTATATTATACAATTGATGATGATCATGTAAAAGGTCTATTTGAACTTGGAATTGAACATATTGAGCATAAATAGGAGGAAAGAACTGTGAAAAAAAGTTTTAAATTAAAAGGATTAGATTGTGCAAATTGTGCAGCTAAAATAGAAGAACATGTAAAGAAATTAAAGGGAGTGGAAAATGCTTCTGTAAGTTTTATTTCACAAAAAATGATAATAGAAACAAATAGTGATGATGAAGAATTATTTAAGAAAATAAAAAAGGTTGTAAAAAAAGAAGAACCTGATGTTAAAATAGAAGAAATTTAAGGAGGACATTATGAAAAAGAGTTTAATACAAATAATAATTTCATTTATTCTTTTTCTTGTAGCAATGTTAGTTCCTTTTGAAAATGACTTAATGAATAAAGGGCTATATATAATTGCTTATTTAATAGTTGGACTAGAAATAGTATGGAAAGCCATTAGAAATATATTTAGAGGAAAAGTGTTTGACGAACATTTCCTAATGGCATTAGCAACAATAGGAGCTTTTGCTATAGGAGAATTCCCAGAAGCAGTTGCTGTTATGCTATTTTACCAAGTAGGAGAATTATTCCAAGATTATGCAGTTGATAAATCAAGAAAATCAATTACAAGCCTTATGGATATAAGACCAGACATAGCAGTAGTTAAACGTGATGGAAAATTGGAGACTGTAAATCCAGAAGAAGTAAAAATAAGAGAGGAAATAGTTGTAAAACCAGGAGAAAAAATACCTTTAGATGGTGTTATTTTAGATGGAAATTCTATGGTTGATACTTCGGCCTTAACAGGAGAATCTTTACCAAGAGAAGTAAATATTGGAGATGAAGTATTAAGTGGATGTATAAATAAAAATGGATTACTTACAATAAAAGTTAAAAAAGAATTTGGAGAATCTACTGTTAGCAAAATATTGGATTTAGTAGAAAATGCAAGTAGTAAAAAATCTAAATCAGAAAATTTTATAACTAAGTTTGCAAAATATTATACACCAATTGTAGTTATTGTAGCAGTAATGCTTGCAGTAATTCCACCATTTGCAATAGGACTTGGAAATTTCCAAGAATGGCTTTACCGAGCATTAACATTTTTAGTTGTATCTTGTCCTTGTGCTTTAGTAATATCAATACCATTAGGATTTTTTGGAGGAATAGGTGGGGCTTCTAAAACGGGAATCTTAGTTAAAGGTAGCAATTATTTAGAGGCTTTGTCAAATACTGAAATAGTTGTTTTTGATAAAACAGGTACATTAACAGAAGGTGTTTTTGAAGTTCAAAAAGTAGAGCCAATAGGAGTTTCTAAAGAAGAATTATTAAAATATGCAACATATGCAGAAAGCAATTCAAATCACCCTATTTCAGTATCATTAAGAAATGCATATAAAGAAGAAATAAATCAAAGCAAAATTTTAAATACAGAAGAATTAGCAGGAAGAGGAGTTTCTTCAAATGTAGATGGAAAAAATATTTTAATTGGAAATGATAAATTAATGAAAGAAAATAATATTTCATATACTTCTTGCAATGAAATAGGTACAATCCTTTATGTTGCAATTGATAATAAGTATGCAGGATATATTTTAATTGCAGATAAGATTAAAGATGATTCGTTTAAGGCAATTAAAACATTAAAGAAAGACAATATAAAAGAAACTGTAATGCTTACAGGAGATAAAAAAGAAGTAGGGGAAAAGGTTGCAAATGAATTAGGGTTAGATAAAGTATACTCAGAATTATTACCAGATGGAAAAGTTGAAAAAGTAGAAGAATTAATGAAGGAAAAATCAGAAAAAGGAAAGTTAGTATTTGTTGGTGATGGCATAAATGATGCTCCTGTTCTAGCAATTTCAGATATAGGTATTGCAATGGGAGGTTTAGGTTCAGATGCAGCAATAGAAGCAGCAGATATAGTTATTATGACAGATGAACCATCAAAGATAGGAACAGCAATAAAAATATCTAAGAAGACAATGAGTATTGTAAAACAAAACATTATATTTGCAATAGCAATTAAAATCATAGTTTTAGTTCTTAGTGCATTTGGTTTATCTACTATGTGGGAAGCAGTTTTTGCAGACGTAGGTGTGTCAGTACTTGCAATTATAAATTCACTAAGAGCATTAAGTATAAAAAAATAAAAATATAGCTCTATATTATTTATATATAAATAATGTAGAGCTTTAAAAAAATATTAGTAATTGTAAAATATCAATTCCATATAGACAAAGAAAAAGTTAATATCAGCCCTACCAAGACTGATATTAACAATAAATCCGAAAATGTTTTAACTAAAGAGTAAGGCTAATCCTTGCTCTTTTCATATTATATGCTAGAAAACAAATAATATTTATCTTACAAGTTAATTATAATATTTGAAAACGTAGAAGTTAATATTTATTAATAACTTTTAGCAAATTGTTTTTTCTGTTTTTTTGCTCCGTCCCGAAAAACAGGAAAAAAGGAAAAACAGGGAAAACAGGAAAAACAGGGAAAAGGGAAATACAGAAAATTAATCTATTCCTAATATTTCTTTTGCTCTTTTTATATCTT
>CALXFC010000074.1 GCA_944387485.1 uncultured Clostridia bacterium | reverse complement strand
ATTAATAAGAGTAAGTTTAGATGGACCAACGCCAGAAACACATGAATTTATCAGAAATTTAAAAGGTTCATATGATAAAACAGTTAACAATATAAAGAAAATGACAGAAAGAGGAATAAATGTAGGTGTTGTTACATGCATTTCACATAAGAATTTGAATTACATAGATGAAATGGTCAGTTTATTAGAAAAACTAAAAATCAAAAGATGGTTTATTCCTATATTATCAGCGGCAGGAAGAGGGAGTAATATTGAAAAAGAAATTCTTTCACCAGAAGAAGTAAAACATTTATTAATAAGACTCGAAAAAATAACTAAAAATAAAGATGTTGGATTTTCAATAAATCTAGATTTACCATATTCTATTTTATTTAAACGTAAAAATAATAAAATAAAAGCTTCTTGCCCAGCGGCTCTTACAGAACTAGCAATCTTTGCTAATGGAGATATTTCACCATGTTGTGAAATTCCAATAATGGGTGGAAATTGGAGAAATAAATCTATTTCAGAGATTTGGAATAATAGTAAAGTATTTAAAGATTTTAGAAATAGAAATTTAATAAAAGGTAAATGTGAAAAATGTGAGTTTCTTAAAAATTGTGGCGGATGTAGAGCAAATGCATACATAAAATATGGAGACTATTTGCAAGGAGATGATGTGTGTTGGAAAAAGTAAATAATATAGATTATAGATTTAGAAAAGAAGGGGAAAATATATTGTTAGCATTTAATGTAATAACATCAGAAATGTTTTTCTTAAAAGGCAATAGTAAAGATTATGTTACAGCTTTGTTAAATAAGCAGAAATATAATGGAAAAATTAATGATAAAAATATTGAAATTTTAAAAAATAAAAAAATAATTTTAGGAGGTTAAGGATGGAATATAAAAACATGAATATTACAATTGATGTAACTTCAAAATGTAATCTAAGATGTAAGCATTGTAGGGTTAATGAAATAGGATATGATATGACATTAGATGAAATTGAAGAAGTCTTTAATAAGCTAACAGATTTTAAACCAAGAGGGGTATTTATAAGTGGTGGCGAGCCACTAATTAGAGATGACATAGTTGAAATTGTTAAAAAATCTAAAAAATTAGCGCCAGTAACAATTCTTAATACAAATTCATTATTATTGACAGAAAATAAACTTAAAGAATTAATTGATTCTGGTCTTAATTATATTCAGGTTAGTGTAGATGGAATAGAAGAACAACATGACTATATTAGAGGAAAAGGTACATACAAAAAAACTATAGAGAAAATGAAAATGATAAATGAATATTCTGACCAAATAAAGTTACATATTAGTAGTGTTGTATCACAAAAAAATATAGACTATATGGAGGAATTTGCTAGACAAATTCTTGAAATTGAAAAAATAAATGTGCAAATTTTGGGCTTTAAACGTTTTATACCTAATAATGTTTTAAAAGATACGGCAGCGTTAGGAAAAGATGGATTGAAAAAATTATATAAAAACCTTGAGTTATTGCAAAAAAAGTATAATGAGAAAACAACAATTGCTTCAGATATGCCTATGAAAAATGTTTTTAATGAAAAACGAGCAATTGAAGTTATGAAAAAATATAATTTGAGTTGTGTGGGGTGTTCTGCCGGCGTAAATGGAATTAGTATTAGAAATGATGGAACTGTAACTCCGTGTACACTCTTATATATATCATGTGGAAATATATTAAAACAAAATTTAAAAGAAATATTACAAAATGCTGATATGGTAAAAATTAAGAACCGTGAATTAAAAGGAAAATGTGGAAAATGTCAATATAAATTAATTTGCGGTGGATGTAGAGCAGCTGCTTATCAAATATCAGGTGATTTTTTAGAAGAAGATTCGGAGTGTTTTATATGATAAAGTTAAGTGCACCAATTTCGGTGGTTTGGGAAATTACAAATAATTGTAATTATAAATGTCCACATTGTAGAGCATATCAAATGTATCATAAAGAAGATAAAAATATAGAAGATGCTATTATTAAAGAATTAATTGATTCAAAAGTTATGTATGTTAATATATCTGGGGGAGAACCATTACTAAATCCAAGAATTTTTGATATAGCTAAAAGATTAGCTAATGAAAATATCTATCTTGCATTATCAACAAATGGATATTTTTATTTAAAATATAGAAAAAATATTGTTGATTCAGGAATAAAATTTGTGCAAGTATCATTAGATGGGAAAAAAGAATTACATGAAAAATTCAGAGGGGTAAAAGGATCATATGAAAAAGCTATTGAAGCATTGAAAATGGCTAAGGCAGATGGACTAAGAACTCAAATGAATGTTACAATTACATCAAGTAATATAAACAATTTAGAATGGAATTATAATATAGCAAAAGAAATACATGTTGATAAAGTATTCTACAGAAGGGTTGTACCATATGGCAAGGCAAAAACGAATAAATATGTTCTACCTGAAAAAAAGTTATACTATGAACAAATAAGAAAATTATCAAAATTGGATAGCAAGGATTTGCAAGTATCAATAGATGATCCTATATTAAATGTTTTAAATAATATACAAAGTACAGAATATATTGCATGCGGAGCAGGAATAAATAATTTAGGAATATCAAGTGAAGGAGATGTTTATCCATGTATTTTCTTAAGAGAAAAGATAGGAAATTTAAAAACTGATAAGTTAGTGGATATTTGGAACAATAGTATTACTTTAAAAAATTTAAGGGAAAGAAAAATAGAAAAATGTGGAGAATGTAAATATAAATATAGTTGTGGTGGTTGTCGAGCTTTTTCAGGAATTTATAAAAAAGATGATTTCTGCCCACTTGGATTTATGGAGGTTATAGAAAATGTCAATTTATCCTAAAAATATTAGTAATGGAGAGAATCTAATAATTCATTTAAGATTTTCTAATAAAGGTAGGAAGATACAAAAAGTGAGATATGTATTATCTGTTTCAAATCCAAATGATAAACAAATCTTTTTAAAAGAAGATGATTTGATTTTGGGTATTGAAAAAGATGAATTTATAAAACAATTATATTACTCACTGCACATTAATAGTAGATTTATACCAGGAAAATACATTGTAAAGTTTTATATTATATGTAATGGACATATTATAGAGTCAGAAACTAAAGATAATGATTATTTTTTTGTAGAAAATTTAAAATATTATAATTTCAATGGTAATACAATTATAATTAATAATTCCGATGAAAAAACAAATTTTAAGTTATATAAAGGAACAAATATAGAAAAATTTACAATCAATGGAAAGCAAAAGCTAAAATTGAAAGGAAAATATAATTATATTGAATATGCAAATAATAAAATTGATTTAATAAATGATAAAAGTAAAAGTTAATTATAATTAACAATAAAAATTTTAAAGGAAGTGAAGAAGGTGCTTATTGATTCACATATTCACATTGGAAGGGAGCATGAATGTGAAAAAACTATTAGGAATTCAAAATATAAAGATATTTATAAAATTTATTCATGTATTAATCCAAAGACAATAGGAGATACAGATATTTTTTTACGAGATGTAGATAACTTTTTTGCAATTCCATTGTTCTTTTGTGAAACAAATATAGAGCAAGCAAATGATGATTTAATTAAACGAGTTGAAAAAGATCCAAAAGCAATACCTATTTTGTTGATGTGCAAAAATCAGAACTTAAATAATTTAATATTTTTATTGAATTATAACATTTTGAAAGAACATTTTACATTACACAATCCAAAAGATATTTCTGATAGAAATGAGACATATGATTATTTAAATAGTCAAGAAGGTTTTTTATTATTACATACATTATCTAATAGTACATATCAACATGTAATGAATTTACGAAAAGAATACCCTAAAATGAAAATTATTGTAGCTCATTTAGGAAGAAATGGAAGATGTGATTATGAATTTACAACAGATATGATTGATAAATTATATTCTGATGAAAATATTTATACAGATATTTCTACAATTCAAAATCCGGATTTAATAAGATATGCTTTTAAAAAGTTTGGAAGTTCAAGAATTCTATATGGATCTGATTTCCCATTTGAAAAAAATCCAGGAATAAGAGAAAAGAATTATATTCAACCTGCTATTAGAGCAAATTTAAAAGATGATGAATATGATAATTTGTTTTATAGAAATGCAGAGGAAATTATAAGATTAACAAAAACAAGAAAAGAGGGGAATGATGTAAAAGATGAAATGGAATATTGAAAAAAGCAAAAAAGAGGATTGTAAGGCAATTGCAGAATTTGTAACAAAAACATGGAACGAAACATATAGAGGCATTGTAAATGATGAATTTCTTGATAATTTAGAAAATACAGAAGAAAAAAGATATATCAATGCTATAAATAATTTTGACGAAAAATCAAATATGCAATACATAATAAAAAAAGACAACAAAATAATAGCATATTTAAAGTTATCTAAAATCAAAGATGATGAATATAAAGAATATATAGAATTGCAGTCACTTTATGTATTACAAGAATATCAAAAAAATGGAATTGGAAAAGAATTAATACAAAAAGCATTTAATGAAGCAAAAAAAGCAGGATATAAAAAAATGATTATTGGGTGTTTGGAAGGAAATAAGTCAAATGGCTTTTATAAAAAAATGGGTGGTAAATTTATTAAAAAAAGAAAATTTAAATTACCTAATCAAACTCTATATGAGAATGTATATAAGTATAATTTATAGATAGCAAAAAGCAGTAGTAATTACTATGAGAACTTTACAAATAGAAACAGAAAATTATATATGATAATAAAATATCTAAAATAAAAGTACTTTCTAATTAAAATATGTTAGAAGGAATATTTGATAATTTAGAAATGATTTAAAACATAGCTATAATGATTTTAAGATTATATTAGAAAATAAGAATAGAAGTTATAAATTCTATAATTGATGACAATATTGAAATAAATAAAATCTTTGATAAATTTTATATAACAGATATATCAAAAATAAAAAAATAATATAGTACTGAGATTAGCAATAGAAAAATTTTGTTAGACAATTAGATAAAAATATATATGCTAAAAGAGAAAATGATAAATTAAAAATTATATTAGAATTTTAGCGAATGTTGTATAAGTAAATTTATGCTATTTTATTACTAAAAATAAAATTGCACTAATAACTAATTGTACAAGTAAAATTATTTTTGTAACTTTATATATTTTTTCAATTTTCATTCTTCTTTTTTCAGCATCCCAGAATTTTCCAAAATGTACCTCTAAATGATTTATATAAAATTCTTAAAATAATATACAAAATATAAGATAAAATAATTCCTACAGATATTGTAAAACATTGTGTTCTTATTTTTCTATGTTTAATGGTTTTATCATATCTATCTGGATTATTCTCTAATGTATTCATTATTGTAGAATAAATATTATGAGCTTCATTTTCTTGATTAGTTGTATCGACATTTATGGTTACATCTGAATATTTTAATTCTCCACCACAATCTCTAAAATATAATGTTACATTAATTTTATTATAAATATCATTATAATTACTATTTTGCGAACGAGTATTATATCGAATTGACATATTCAATTCGATACCTTTTATCATTCTTGGCTCGCTTAAATTTCCAACAAACCAATTATAATCTGATTCTGTTATGTTTTTTCCATTATGAAATTCGATAGTATATTTTAAATCAGTATAGCCATTTTCATATTCATAGTTTTTTTCTCCAAAAGGTTTATTTTTATTTTTTTCATTTTCTTGTTGAAATATCTTGTCCCATTTTTCTTTATAATCTTCTAAATAATTTGCTACATCTATTATTGACCTCAAAGGTATTTGCTTATTTACTACTTTATTATTCATTAAAATTTTCCCCTTTTCATAAGTTTATGATTCTATATTTTTTATACCATTACTGCATATAAAAGTCAATGCCTGTGCGTGAAATTTAACGCATATTTTTTCTTCATCTTTGCTATACTGATTTTATAAATCTTGAGAGAATAGGAGGGATAATATGACTTTGCTAGAAGCAACAAGAAAAAGAATAGATGAACTATGTAAAGTAAACAATATGAATATAAATCAACTAGCAATAGCTTCTGGAATTAATCCCTCAACTATAAGAAGTATTTTTAAAGTTATTAGAAAAGCTCCATCTTCTGATACTATTCATTATTTATGTATAGGCTTTGGAATTTCTTTAAAAGATTTTTATGATAGCAAATTATTTGATGATTTAGATGATAATGATTAAAAGAGAATGATAAATATCAAAATTTTATCATTCTCTTTTTGTTAAAACTATATTTTATTTTAGTATTTTCCAATATCCATTTCTATCTGATCCAATTCTATCAATAATACCTTTTTCTTTTAATTTCTGAAGATTTGAAGATATTGTACTCCTTGCAAATCCTAATTTGTTTGACATCATATTTTGTGTAATTCTAGGATTTTCTCTAATTAAATATAAAATTTTCTCTTGTGTAGATTCCATATTTTTTATAATTTCATTTCTGTCTACTTCTGTCCACTTTGGATTTGTTCTGTCTTATTCTGTACATCACTTTCTTCCTTTTCTTTCCTAAAAGTAACTTTAAAAGTACCTCTTAAGTTTTCAAATTCTGGTTCGGGTAAATTCATTCTTTTCATTTCATCTCTCATTGTAGCAATTCCAGTATGTCTATTTTCTACAATATCTGTAGTTTCTTCTAATAATCTAATGATAGTATTATTTCTAACTTCTAGCATATTATCAGTACCTAAATTTTCTATGCGATTATTTCCATATAAACCACCAGGATTTAAAATCTCAATTCTATCATCAAATATTCTTAAATAAATATAAGCACCATCTGTATTTGTACTATAATCTCTATGAATAAGTGCGTTTGCAATAGCTTCTCTTAATGCTTTCATAGGATAATGGGGGACATCTGTTCTTTGTCCGTTATCATCAATTATAACCATTGTTCCAATATTTCTTCTCACAAATGCTAGAGCTTTATCTAACATTTCTTCAATAGTGCCTTCAACTCTTTCATTATCATCAAATCTTTGTCCTAATTCTCCAACATCTCCAAGTTTTCTTCCAGGCACTACAACACAAGCAATAAATAGTTGTGGCAGATATCCTTGTGGATATTCTCCAAACACCATCATTCCTGCTAATGTTGGATGTATTTCGCCGGTACTATTTTCAATAATGCCATTTAATTTTAATATTTTTTCATCAGAG
>CALXFC010000073.1 GCA_944387485.1 uncultured Clostridia bacterium | reverse complement strand
ATCTTGTATAAAGTCTCCTAAATGGCTATCATCTTCTTCACCAATTGGTGTTTCTAATGATACTGGGTCTTGTGCTATTTTTTGAATTTCCATTACTTTTTCTACTGGTATTTCCATTTCCTTAGCAATTTCTTCTGGCGTTGGTTCTCTTCCTAATTGTTGAAGTAGATGTCTTGATGTTCTAATCAATTTATTGATTGTTTCTACCATATGAACAGGGATTCTTATTGTTCTTGCTTGGTCTGCAATTGCTCTTGTAATTGCTTGTCTAATCCACCATGTAGCATAAGTACTAAATTTAAATCCTTTTGTATAGTCAAATTTTTCAACTGCTTTAATTAATCCCATATTTCCTTCTTGAATTAAGTCTAAGAATAACATTCCTCTTCCTACATATTTTTTAGCAATACTTACAACTAATCTCAAGTTTGATTCTGCTAATTTTTGTTTTGCCTCTTCATCACCTTGTAATATTCTCTTTGCTAAATCTAATTCTTGGTCAAACGTTAAAAGAGGTATTCTTCCTATTTCTCTTAAATACATTCTAACTGGATCATCTACATTTATTCCTTCATAACTTGTATCTGTTATTTCGTCTAATTTTAAATCTTCTACTTCTTTTAAGTCATCTATATCTGGTTCTTCATCTAAATCATCATTTAGACTTACTCCCATTTCTTCAAATGCATCAAAAACTTTATCTATTTGGTCAGGATTTGCATCATCTAATTCTTTTGCTAAATCTCCATATGTTATCTTTCCTTGTTCTTTTGCTTTCTTTAATATCTTATTCACTTTTTCATTTTTTATTTGTTCATCATCTTTATTTTCTTCTGTTTTTCCATCTACTTTTTCATCTACTACTTTTTCAGCCTTTTTATCATCCTTTTTCTCTGCCTTTTTTTCTACTTTTACAGTCTTTTTACTTTCTTCATTTTTTTCGGGTTTTTCCTCTTTTTTAGCAGTAGCTTTAGCTTTTGGCTTTTCTTCTTTTTTTACTTCAGTTTTTTTAGGCTTTGCTACCTTCTTTTCTTTATCTTCTACTTTTTTCGTTTCTTTTTCTGTTTCTTTCTTAGTTTTTGAATTTTCTACTTTCTTTTTTGTTTCTTTACTATTTTCTTTTGCTTCTACTTTTTTCTTAGTTTCCTTTTTTGGCTCTAACTCTTCTTTTTTCTTTGCCATTTTCTTTTTTCACCCCTATTTCATTTTAGCTAATCTAACGATAATATCGCTTAGCTCTTTCCCTAATTTATTTTTTTCTTCTTGAGATAAATTTAATTCCTTGTTTTCTAACATCTCTAAAATTTTAAATTTTCTATTGTTTAATTTATCTTTTTCGTAACTTCTCATAACATCATCTATAGCTTTCTCAACATCATCTATTTCATAGTCATCTGCTAAGATTTCAGTTACGTGATTTTGTTCTTCTTCTCCTAAATTGTCTATAATTCCATTAATATTACTATTTCCTTTTTCTAATTCTTCATACAATTTTTTAGCAATTTTTTTATTCGTTTCATCTTTAAAATCTTCTGGAGTAATATTTTGTTTTATTATTTGATAAACATTTATATCTCCATTTAGTAATATTGCAAGAACAGTATTTTCCCTTCTTTTCACAGCTTCTGGCACTTCTGTTTTAACAACAGTATGTCTAACTACTGGTTTTGCTTTATCTAAAACTTTTTCACTCTGTTTTCCCTCATAAGTTAATTTGTTTACTTCCGCATAAATTGCTTCTTTTGATATTTCATATTCCTTGGATATTTTTTCAATATATACTTCTTTTTCTATATTGTTATCTACTTTTGAAATTAATTTTGCAATTTCATTTAAAAATTTTATCTTGTCGTTTGTACTATTTAAGTCTAAATCTTGCTTTAACAATTTTACTTTGAACTCAATTATTGAAAGAGCTTTATCTACTAATGAATTAAATCTTGCATTACCATATTTAATAATATACTCGTCAGGATCTTTTGCTCCACTCATTTGAAGTATTCTAATATCACATCCCATATTTTGTAATATATCTACTGCTCTAATTTTTGCTTTTAATCCAGCATCATCTGAATCAAAACTAAGTACTATTTGTTCTGATGTTTTTCTAAGAAGCCATCCTTGTTGTTGTGTTAAAGCAGTCCCTAAAGGTGCAACAACATTTGTTATTCCTCTTTGATGGAGTGATATTACATCCATATATCCTTCTACTATTAATAGTCTTTTTTTAGTATCTTGTCCTTTTTTTGCTACATTTAATCCAAATAGATTTCTTCCTTTACTAAATACTATATTTTCTGGTGAGTTTATATATTTAGGTTTAGAATCATCAAGAACTCTTCCTCCAAAAGCTATTACCTTTCCTCTTGCATCACATATTGGAAACATTAATCTATTTCTATATCTGTCTATATATCTTCCATTATCATTTCTATTTACTAAACCTGATTCCAATATTTCTGGATCTTGAAAACCTTCTTTTTTTAATGCTTGATATAGTTCATCAAATTTTCCAGAGAATCCTATTCTAAATGCTTTTAATGTTTCATTACTTAATTTTCTTTTCTTGACATACTCTTGAGCTATTTTAGCAGTAGGCTTATATAAATTTTCATGATAATACTGAGCTGTAAATTCGTTTACCTTATAAACTTTTGCTTTTAATTCTTCCCTTTCTCTATCTACATGATTTTCAAATGTTGGTAATTGTATATTTGCTCTTTCTGCTAATTGCTGTACTGACTCTACAAAATTAATTCCTTCTATTTTACTTAAAAAAGTAAAAACATTGCCTCCTACTCCACATCCGAAGCAATGAAATATTTGTTTATCTGGTGAGACAGAAAAAGAAGGTGATTTTTCATTATGGAATGGACATAATCCAAAGAAATTTCTTCCG
The DNA here is from genome assembly GCA_944387485.1 of uncultured Clostridia bacterium. Taxonomy (GTDB): domain Bacteria; phylum Bacillota; class Clostridia; order TANB77; family CAG-508; genus CAG-269. The sequence continues at coordinate 4,552 of CALXFC010000073.1, read as the reverse complement.
CTTCTTTTTAAATGCACATATTGTGAAATTACATCTACGATATCATTAGCTTGTCTAACTTCTTCTATTGTTTCGTCACTATATCTTGGCATTTTTACCTCACTTTCCAACAAATTATTTTTTTCTACACATTTATATTATTCGACACATTTTACATAATTCCTTCCTTTATTACAAAAAAATGTTATTTTTTGCATTATTATTATATTTTATACTTAATAACAATATTTTTTTAGAAAACAAAAAGAATTACTAAAGTTTTAAAGTAATTCTTTTTATATTCTCTCACTCATTTAATAGCATCATTTTTTCATCTAGTTTATTAATTGCTTTTGCACAGCTTACCCACTCTTTAGATTTCTTTTTAGTAGGTTCTTTCTTTGTTTTGTATTTCATTTTGTGTTCTAAGCTAGACCAAAAATCCATTGCCATAGTTCTTATTTGTACTTCCACTTTTACGTAGATTACTTTCTGCGATAACATTACAGGTACACCTAATATAATATGATATGCAGAATATCCACTTTCTTTTGGATTTGTTATATAATCTTTTTCTTTTAAAGTTTCAATTCCAGGAATACTTTGTATTAAATTCTTTATTGAATAAATATCTTTTTGCAATGGACATATAACACGGATACCTGCAATATCATTAATATTTTCAATCATATTCTTGTATGTCAATTCATATTCCTTTTTCTTCATTTTTTGAATAATACTTTTTGGTGTCTTAATTCTAGTATTTACATGGTCAACTAAATCATAATCATAAAATGTCTTAAATTCTTCTTTAAAAATTTCTATTTTTGTATTTAATTCTTTAATTGCCATCTTGTAAATAAACATTAATTTTTGAAACGTTACATCCTTTTCTTCTACTTTCTCGTTATAGTCTACAAAATTTTTCAGGTCAATTAAATCTGTACTTTCCTCTTTAATTTTCATACACATTCAACTCCTTTTCTATGGTTTTTATGTATGTTCTTATTTAGTATATGCTTATTCTAACCATATATTATATCTAAAAGGTATTTTAAATGTGTTTTTTTAGTGAATTAATTTTATTTAATATTGTCTTCCCCAAACTACCATTGTATCAGCTTTTTTGCCACAACATACACACGTATCTGATATATGTTCTTGTTCAAATGGTATACATCTAGATGGTGCTCCTGTTAATTCTTTTACTTTGTCTTCGCATTCTTGTGAACCACACCACATTGTTTTTACATATCCTTGATTTTCGTCCAAGTTCTTTTTCAATTCTTCCATATTACGAGCTACTGTTGTTTTGCTAATCATTCTTTCTTTGCAAATATTAAACATATTTGTATGTATATCTTTTAATAGTTTTTCTATCTCTTGTTCTAGATTATCAATGCTAACAGTAACTTTTTCGAAAGTATCTCTTCTTGTTAATGTAACTTCATTATTTTCTAATTCTTTTGGTCCCATTTCAACTCTAACTGGTACTCCTTTCATTTCCCAGTCATTGAACTTATAACCAACAGAATAGTTATCTCTATCATCTAATTTTACTCTGAATTTTTCCTTTAATTTTCTTTCTAATTTTCTTGCTTCTTCTAATACATTACCTTTTTCTTGAGCTATTGGAACTATAACTACTTGTATTGGTGCAACATATGGTGGTAATTTTAATCCTCTATTATCTCCATGTGCCATAATTACTGCTCCTATTAATCTAGTACTAATTCCCCAAGATGTTTGGTATGCATATTCTTGTTCACCATTTCTGTTTTGAAATTTAACATCAAATGGTTTTGTAAAGTTTTGTCCAAAATAATGTGATGTTCCTCCTTGTAAAGCTCTTCCATCATGCATTAATGTTTCTACTGTATATGTTGCTTCTGCTCCTGCAAATTGTTCTTTTTTTGTTTTTCTTCCTTTTAGTACAGGAATTGCAAGTAAATTTTCCACAATATCAGCATATACTTCTAGCATATCTAAAGTAAATTTCTTAGCTTCTTCTGCTGTTTCATGTATTGTATGACCTTCTTGCCATAAAAACTCTCTTGAACGTAAAAATGGTCTTGTTTCCTTTTCCCATCTTAATACACTACACCATTGATTATATATAAATGGCAAATCTCTCCATGAACTTAACCATTTAGAATACATTGTTGAAAATATTGTTTCTGAAGTAGGTCTAACACATAATTTTTCTTCTAATTCTTCTTCTCCTCCTATTGTAACCCATGCAACTTCTGGTGCAAATCCTTCAACATGATCTTTTTCTTTACTTAATAAACTTTCTGGTATTAAAACTGGCATAGAAACATTTTCTACTCCAAGTTCTTTAAATTTTTTGTCTGCATATTTTTGTATGTTTTCCCATATTGCATATCCATATGGTCTTATTGCTATAAAGCCTTTTACTGTTGTATAATCAGCAAGTTCTGCTTTTAATACTATGTCTGTATACCATTGTGCAAAATCTTTATCTATATCTGTTATATCATTAACAAATCCTTTCTTTTTACTCATATATCTTTCCTCCAATTTTAATTATTATTTTCTTGTAAACTTTCTAAATTTTCCCTTTCGGGCATTGGAGCCTCCGCTGGGCCTTCTTTTTCTTCATTTTCTTCTATTAAATCATCTATTACTATTTGTTTATTTTCATCTAATTTATATCTTGGAAGTTCTGGTAAATCATTTAATGATGAATAACCAAACATTTTTAAAAATTCATCTGTTGTTTTATATGACATTGGCTTTCCTGGTAAATCTACTTTTCCAGCTTCAGTTATTAAACCATATTCTAACAATTTATATACACATGCATCTGCTGATACCCCTCTTATTGCTTCTATTTCCGCTCTTGTAATTTTAGGATTATATGCAATAATTGATAAAGTTTCTAATGCTGCTGTAGATAAATTTGGTTTACTTCTCTTATCTAACACTGGATATATATATTCATACATTTCTTTTTTAGTGCATAACTGATAAGAGTCATCAATTTTTATTAATTCGATACCTCTATCTTCATTTTTATAATCATTTTGCATAACTGTAATTATTTCATCTATTTCGTCACTAGAAAGTTCTAGTGTCAACATTATTTCATTTTTATTTACTTCTCTTCCTGCAGCAAAAAGAATTGCCTCTATTTTTGCTTTTGTTTCATTAATTTGCATATTTATCCCTTCTTATCATTATTAAAAGTTCTTTACTATTATGTCATGAATTTAGCTATATGTCAATATTTTTTAAACATCTTGCCTTTTTAATTTTATTGTGATAATATATAAAAAAAGTTTTCGGAGGTAATTTTTATGGATGAAAATAAAAAAATAGAAGTTGTAGAAGGCGATGGTTCAAACTTAAACATTTCTCCCGCTTATGACCACTTAAATGCTGGTACTCCCACACCTTCAAGTGAAAAGCCAAAAAACATTGTTGTTCCTAAATCTATAAAGGAAAAAGACGAAGAAAAAGATAAAGAAAAAAAAGACAAAAAAAATGACAAAAAATAAAACTCCCATAAAATTTATGAGAGTTTTTATTTTTTCTATTCTTCTTCAGGTGCTCCAACTGGGCAAACACCAGCACATGTACCGCATGAAATACATGCAGAAGAATCAATTACAAATTTATCATCTCCTTGTGATATGCAACCTACTGGACATTCAGATGCACAAGCTCCACAAGAAATACATTTATCTGTTATTTTATATGCCATCTTATTCACCTCCTAAAAAGTGTTTTCCACAAATTATTCTCTATTTGTGATTTCTTCTAATTTTAATAATTCATCCCATCTTCTATCTACTTCTTTTTGGAATTCTTCAATCATCCATTCGTTTCCTGGTTTAAACATATGTTTAAATCTTTTTTGTGGTTTTAAGAATTCTTCTACTGGTAGTTTTTTAGCTGGTTTGTAATTAATTTTATATTTGCCATCTATAACTTCATATAATGGCCAGTAACATGTTTCTACTGCTAATTTATTTATTTGCATTAACATATCTGTTGGATATCCCCATCCTCTTGGGCATGGTGCTAATACATTTAAAAAACATGGTCCTTCTGTATAAATTGCTTTTTCTGCTTTTTCATATAAATCTTTAAAATTCATATAACCAACAGTTTGAGCAACATATGGTAAATGATGTTCTGCCATAATATTTGTTAAATCTTTTCTTGATTGCATTTTTCCAGGTATAACTGTTCCTGCAGGAGATGTTGTTGTATCAGCAAATTTAGGTGTTGCAGATGAACGTTGAATACCTGTATTCATATATGCACCGTTATCATAACATACATAAACCATATCATGTCCACGTTCCATTGCTCCTGATAAACTTTGAAGTCCTATATCATAAGTTCCTCCATCTCCACCAAATGCAATAAATTTTGTTGTATTGTTTATTTTTCCTTGTTTCTTCATAGATTTATATGCAGCTTCTGCTCCTGAAAGTGTTGCACCTGCACATTCAAAAGCTGTATGTATAAATGAATCTGTCCATGATGTATATGGATACATAAATGTTGAAACTTCCATACATCCTGTTGCTACTGCAACTAC
>CALXFC010000072.1 GCA_944387485.1 uncultured Clostridia bacterium | reverse complement strand
CTAATAAATCGAGGGCTTAACCACAGTATTTAAAAAATCAATCTAAAACCTAAACAATTATTCATCTATGTATTTTTGAATGTGCTTGAATAAAATAAAAAAAGTTGCATAAAATATAAAAAAAGACTTGAAATATTTTTCTAATTAATATATAATTAGAAAGTACCAAAATTAAGTAATTAATTTTCTGGTGATTATGACATTTAGGGAAATACCTGTTCCCATCCCGAACACAGAAGTCAAGCCTAAATGTGCCGAAAATACTTGTGGGTTACCCTGCTGGGAAGATAGGTTGTTGCCAGATTTATATATATTCCTCGTTAGCTCAGTTGGTAGAGCGCTCGGCTGTAAAGCAGATTGCAAAATCAAAGAGTTAGCAGCTCTATAAGGAAACTTATAGATGATAAGGTGGCTAAGTCGGTGAAACTCGTAACAAGTAATGTTGACGACAATACCGAGCAAGGCGAAAGCTATGTGTAGAGACTTTACACCACCTACCTAAGTCGTAAGATATGGTAAAGATAAAGTCCAGACTACAAATTATATTTTATATAATGCTAATGAAAGTTAGTGTAGTGCAGTAACCGATAGGTCGTTGGTTCGAGCCCAACACGAGGAGCCAGTAAAATAGCAGATAAGTAATTATCTGTTATTTTTTTGTTTGTTTGCTAGTTTTTATATTCAAAATCATATATAATAAAGAAAGTTAAATTCTTATATTTGGAGGTATTAATGTGAAAACTGAATATGAAATTAGAGTGTTAGAAATAGATAAAGAAAGTATAGTAAAAAAATTAGAAAGTTTAGGAACTATTAAAAAAGGGGAATATAATCAGAAAAGATATGTATATGATTTAAAACCACTTCAAAAAGGTAAGTGGATTCGATTGAGAACAAATGGGATTGATACAACACTTACATATAAAGATATAGAAAAAAATACAATAGATGGAACAAAAGAAGTAGAGCTTAGAGTAGAAGATTTTGATATAGCTAATGAATTTTTAAATAAAATTGGATTTATAGCAAGAAATTATCAAGAAAATAAAAGAATACAATATATTTTAGATAATGTAGAAATAGACATAGATACATGGCCAATGATACCTACATATTTAGAAATAGAAGCAAATAGTGAAAAAGAAGTAAATGATATGGTAAAAAGATTAAAATTAGATAGTTCAAAAATAACGACTTTAAACTGTGATGATATTTATAGAAAAATATATAATATTGATATAAAGAAAATAAAAGAATTAAAATTCTGTTAAGTGTGTTAATTTTTAAAAAGTGATAGAGTTGCTAAAGTATCACCAAGTTGGGTAAAAAAAGCAGCAAGAATAGCTATTTCTTCTTCAGATTTGTCTTTTGCAATATCACAAGCAAGAAGAGAAATAAAATTAACAAAAGCACAAGAATTCATAAAACACACCTCTTTATATTCTATGTAAAAATTACTTTTTAGTGAATATTATTAATAATTTCTAGGAAACGAGAAATACTACATTTAGGTGCATGTAGTATGAAAAAAGAGCAAATAATAGAAAAATGGAAAAAAGGATTAAGTAAAGAGGTTTTAGCTAAAATATATAGAAGAGAATATAATCAAGGAATAAAAGTAGTAAGAGCAAGTGTAGAAAATAGACATAAAGGAAGGTTTATAACAAATTATGAAGCTCTATCATATGTTGAAAAAATAATATATATGTATATAAAGAATGAAAGGTAAGAAATACTTTTCATTTTTTTTTCGCTTAATAAATTCTTCATATTTATTTAAGAAAAAATAAATGGTATTTAACAATTTGTGATGGTAGAATAATAACAGATGAAAAGAAGGAGGTAAAAAATGGAGAAACCAATTTTAAGTGTAGAAAACTTATATAAAAATTTTGGTAAAAAAGAAATTCTAAAAAGTGTTTCTTTTGAAATAAGTGGTGGAGATATATTAGGATTTATTGGACCAAATGGAGCAGGAAAAACAACCACTATAAAATTAATTTTAGGACTTCAAAGTATAACAAAAGGCAAGGTAACTATAAATGGATTTGATGTAGAAAAAAACTTTGAAAAAGCAATAGAAAAAGTAGGAGCAATAGTAGAAAATCCAGATTTGTATATGTATCTTACAGGATATGAAAATTTACAGTTAATTGCAAATTTGTATAAAGGAATAGATAAAAAAAGAATAGATGAAGTAGTAAAACTTGTAAGATTAGAAAATAGGATACATGATAAAGTATCAAAATATTCACTAGGAATGAGACAAAGATTAGGAATAGCACAAGCAATTCTAAATAAACCAACATTATTAATATTAGATGAGCCAACAAATGGATTAGATCCAGAAGGTATAAAAGAAATGAGAGAGCTTCTTTTAGACTTAGCAGAAAAAGAGAAAATGGGAATATTAATATCAAGTCATAATTTAGCAGAATTAGATAACTTAGTAAATAAAGTATGCATTATAAAAAACGGAGAAATAATCGCAACAAGTGGAATATCAGAAATAAAGAAAGAAGAAAAAGCAAACTATAAAATATTTGAAGTAAATAATACAGAAAAAATAAAAGAAATACTTCCAGGAGCAATTATAAAAAATGAAAATAAATTTAAAATAGATGCAGTAAAAGAAGAAGTACCAGAAATAGTAGAATTATTAGTAAGCAAACATGTTTCTATTTATGAGGTAAAGAAAGAAGAAAAATCATTAGAAGAAGCATTTTTTGAAAAGACAGGGGGGAATGTAATTGAGTAGTTTAATAAAAAATGAATTAACAAAAATTTTCAAGAAAAAATCTATTTATATAGTTTTATTTGTAACACTTATATTTATGATATTATCAAATTGTATGTATAAATATTTTTATGATAATGGAAGTTATTCATATTATAGTGAAGGTTATGTAGAATATGCAAAAGAAGAAATAAAAGAACTAGATCCAAACAAGCCAAGTGACACAAAAATGTATATAGAATATAAAACAGTATTAGATGTGTATGATATGATGAAAGAATATGAGAATGATGCTTGGCAAATACAAATAATAGCATCAAGAGTAGAACCATATGTAACTGAAAGAAATACTTATTTGTATGGAGCAGAAAAGAATGAAGAACAAGCAAATAAAATGAATGAACAAATAAATGAATTATTAGAAAAATTAAAGAACGACGATTGGAGATATTTTGCAAATGAAGAATTAAAAATTGCAGAAGAAAAAGTAAAATCATTGGAAGAAGAAAAAAATTTAACAGAAGATAAACAAAGATTAGAAGAATTAGAATTAGAAATCGCAACAGCAGAAATTGATTTAGAAGTTGCAAAATACAGAGTAGATGAAGATATAAAATATGGATATGATTATATGAATACGGCATTAACAAATTATAAGGAATGTAGTTATAATGCCACACAAATAGATAATTCAAATGCAGAATTAACATATCAAGAGAAGAAAGATTACAATGAAAGTATAGAAACAATAGAAATAAGTAAATATATAATAGAAAATCATGTAAATGTAGAAAAAGTAAATGATTTAAGAGGAATGCTATCAAATTTCTTTAATGAATTTGGACTCTTTATAATAGTTATAGTTGTTATGATAGCAGGAACAATTGTAAGTGAAGAATTTAATAAAGGAACAATAAAATTATTATTAGTAAGGCCATATAGTAGAAACAAAATATTACTTTCTAAATTTATAACAGTATTAATAATGATAGTATTTACAGTGGTAATGCTAATAGGAATGGAATTAATTGTAGGAGGACTTATATTTGGGCTTAATAGCTTAAATATTCCAGTAGTAGTTTATAACTTTAGTACAAATATGATACAAGAAATAAATGTATTTGCATATTTAGTAACACAAGTACTTATGATAATTCCAAGTGTAGTTTTACTTGCAACATTATCATTTGCATTAAGCACAATATTTACAAATTCACCAGTTGCAATAGCGCTTCCTTTACTTGGGTACATGGGAGCAGCTGCAATAAATCAACTTGCAATACAATATAATTTAGGATTCTTGAGATACTTTGTAACTCTTAACTGGGACTTTACAAATTATCTATATGGAGGAATGCCTTTAATGGAAGGATTAACGCCAGAATTTTCAGTAGTAATATGCTTATTATATTTCTTAGTAATGATGGTGCCAACATTTATAATATTTAAAAAGAAAAATATAAAAAACATATGAGCAATTGGGGACGTTTCCCTTTTGCTCATTTTTGGACAATTTGGGACAGATTTATTTAAAGATATGTCCCAAACTGTCCATTTTTGGTTAATTGGGAAACGTCCCCAATTTATATTGAAAAAAATAGTAAAAAGTGATAAAGTAATAGCATAAGATAATAAAGAGGTGAAAAAAATGAAGGTAATTTTAGTAAATGGTGGACCACATAAGGATGGATGTACAAATAGAGCTTTAGAAGAAGTTAGTAAAACCTTAGAAAAAAATGGAATCGAAACAGAAATTTTTTGGTTAGGAACTAAAGCAATTTCTGGATGCTTAGGTTGCAATCGGATGTAATAAAACAGGAAGATGTGTTATAGATGATAGAGTAAATGAGTTTTTAGATAAAGTAGACAAAGCAGATGGTTTTGTTTTTGGAAGTCCTGTACATTTTGCAGGGATATCAGGAGCTTTGTCATCTTTTATGGATAGAGTATTTTATGGAAGAGGAAACTTATTTGCAAATAAAGTAGCAGCAGGAGTTGTAAGTTGTAGAAGAGGTGGAGCAACAGCAGCGTTTGATGAAATTAATAAGTATTTTTTAATGAGTAATATGATTGTTGTAGGTTCACAGTATTGGAATATGGTTCATGGTAGTAAAAAGGAAGATGTAGAGAAAGATGAAGAAGGTTTACAAACAATGAGAGCACTTGGGAATAATATGACTTGGCTACTAAAATCAATAGAAGCAGGAAGAAAAGCAGGTGTAGAATTACCAGAAAAAGAAGAAACAATAAGAACTAATTTTATAAGATAAAAATAATGGAGAGAATAATATGCAAGAAGGAGTAGAAAAAGGAAATATAGGAATATTTGATTCAGGAATTGGAGGAGTAACTGTACTTAGGGAAATAATTAAAATACTTCCAAATGAAAATTATATATATTATAGCGATTCAAAAAATAATCCTTATGGAGATAAAACAAAAGAAGAAATAATAAAAAGATGTGAAGAACTATTTAGATTTCTATTAGAAAGAAATTGTAAAGCAGTTGTAATTGCATGTAATACAGCAAGTGCTATTGCAGTAAATCACCTAAGGGAAAAATATAAAAATATTCCAATAATTGCAATAGAGCCAGCTTATAAAATGGTACATGATTATAACTATGATGGAAAAACTTTAGTGATGGCAACTAAAGGAACAATTGAAAGTGAAAGATTTAATTTGTTATATCATAAATATGATAATCATAAAACGACACTTTTAGAATGTGTAGGTTTAGCTGATGTTATAGAAGATGGAAATGAGAAAAAAATTAAAGATTATTTAGAAAAAAATATTGGAGAATATAAAGGAAAGGTAGAAAATCTAGTTTTAGGTTGTACTCATTATCCTTTAGTTCAAAAAGAAATTGGACAAGTATTAGGCGGAAATATTAGATTTTTTAATGGAGCAGCAAGATTAGCAGTACATTTAAAAGATGTATTAGAAAAATATGATTTAATAAGTAAGAATAAAGAAAAAGGGAAAATAGTGTTTATAGATTCATTAGGTAAAAAGGAAAAAGAAGAAAGATTTTATAAATTTTTAAAGGAGGAATAAATATGAGATTAAAAAAGTTAGGAATAATATTAATAATATTTTTATTAATATCATTATTATTTTCAGTAGGTAAAGTACAAGCAGTAGAAGTATCAGAGGGAGCAAATGAAGAATTATCAGAACAATTACAAAATATTACAAATGAAGATATACTAGAAATTTACGACAAAATAACAGAGCAGTATTCTAATGATGAAATTGCAAATATGATACAAGAAAATAAAAGCCAAATAGCAGAAGATGCAGGTATAAGTGAAAGTGTTATTGATGCAGGTGCAGAGTTTATAAGAAATACTGACCAAAAAGATGTAAGAGATATTTTAGAAAATGATGAAAGTATAAATGCTATAAGAAAGACCTTACAAGAAGGAGGTACGGCAGAAGAAGCAGTACAAAGTGCAATTGAAAATACATCTACATCTCAAAAAGTAAATTTGTTAGTAAAAATATTACTTGCAAACAAAATCGTGAAAACAGTACTATGGACTATTATAATTTTATTTATATATTGCACAATAACAAGATGTATAATATATAAGAAAGCAGGAAAGCATTGGTTTGCAGGAATAATACCTTTTTATAGACAAGTAACTATGTATAAAGTATGTGGATTATCACCACTTTTAATGCTTCTTTGGTTAATTCCTATATTTGGATGGATTGTAATGTTTATAATTGCAATTATGAAGAGAATACTTTTAGCACAAAACTTTGGAAGAGGCGGATTTTTTGGATTGGGAATATTAATACTTCCACCAATATTCTATTCAGTAATAGCATTTAATCCAAATATAGAATATGAAGGAGAAGAGGAATAATGAAAGTATTAAAAAATAAACTAAAAAATGAATTAAATATTAGAACTCAAAAAAATTATCCAATAGAAGGTGTGGAATTTATTGATATTATGCCACTAATAATAGAAAAAGAAACATTAAAAGAAATAATAGATTTATTTGTAGAAGAGATAAAAGACAAAAATATAGATTATATTGTAGCTCCAGAAGCAAGAGGATTTTTACTAGGTTCAGCTTTAGCAGATAGATTAAATATTGGTTGTTTGCCAGTAAGAAAAGAAGGGAAATTACCACCTACAACTGTAGAAGCAAAGATAGAGTATGAAAAAGAATATGGAAAAGATGTATTAGAACTTCCAAAACTTGTAAATACAAATTATGAAAATAAAAATTTTTATATAGTAGATGATATTTATGCAACTGGAAATACTATGGAAAAAATTAGAGAAGCAATAGAAAAATTAGGTGGAAAAGTTTTAGGAGAAGGCGTAATTTTAAATATTGTTGAATTAAATGATAATAAAGAACTATTTTCTTTAATAGATGTAAATGAAGAATAGGGAAGGCAAAAGCCTTCCTTTTATAAATATTTTTTTAGTTGTTCTACAGTGTTTTCCTGAAATTTAATAAATTCATTTAAAACATTTTTTACTTGTTCATCTGCATCAGGGTTTTGATTTAATAATTTAACTCCTTCAATAATTCCCATATTTGTTCCTTGAATCATTAGTTCTGCTATTTTAGAATTACTTTTATCCATCATAGTATTCATTTCAACACCCATCCAACCCATAGCTTTTTGAACAGGATTAATTTCTTTTGGAAAATCATCATAGTTTGTAAGTTCATCATTTACCTCATTTAAAATTTTATTATATTCATCATATTGGTATTTTAAATCTTGTTTAAATCTATCATCTTGAACTTTTTCAGAAACATTGGAAATTGAATCCATGCCCATTTTAATTCCTTTATT
>CALXFC010000071.1 GCA_944387485.1 uncultured Clostridia bacterium | reverse complement strand
GAAAAGAAAAAAATCCTTGTTCTTTATGTGCTAACTTAAGAAGAGGAGTTATTAATTCCATAGCCGTACGCGAAGGCTGTAATAAGATTGCTCTTGGTCATAACCAAGATGATGTTTTAGAAACATTTTTATTAAATTTACTATATACGGGAAATATTGGAACATTTGCACCTATGAGCTATATGGATAGAACAAAAATAACTTTAATTAGACCTTTAATATATACTCCTGAAAAAGATATCAAAAGATTTATTAAGAAAAATAATTTATCTGTGATGCCTAAAGTATGCCCAATGGATGGAAAATCAAAACGAGAAGATATGAAACAATTAATTTATACATTAGGCAAAAAAATCCCAATGATTAGAGCAAATTTATTTGGAGCAATTCAAAGAAACCTTCCAGAATGGAAATTAGATAAATAACAAATTAACCCCATAGCTATATTTTTTATATAACTATGGGGCTTTTTAGAACAACAATGTGAATTTGAGATTTCACCTGACTTCTATAAATGCATAATAATTTTTTTGTCCATCCAACAAATATTCATTTACGCTTTGCATTTTACATTTGCTTCCTTTAATTTTTGGACAATCTAGCAAATATATCATTCTCTGTTTCTGATTTACAAAAAGTTCCGGCTCAAAAGTTACATTCTCGTGATGAGCTGTTTCTTTCCTATACGGATAACAACTGCTATCACTAAAAACAATATGTACTGGTAAAACTTCAACTTTTGCAAAATCAAATTCTTCAGAGTCTGCAAGTAAAACTCTAATCTCCTTTCCTTCATTCATCATTCTAAAAATAGTTTCACTAGCCGTGGACATTTGTCCTCCTCTCTTTAGCTAAAATAGCTAAAACATCGGCTTATAACTTAACATAATGCTATTATAATATATTTCTTTTAAAAAATCAATATTCCTGTTTTTTTGCTCCGTCCCAAAAAACAGGTTTCAAAAACAGGCTCAAAAACAGGAATAATTACAAAAGTCTTTTTTCTATTTTACTATTGCTACCATAGCATTTTTTAAATCTTCTAATTTTTTATTTGCATCTTCATCAGAAATACCTTTAACACCCATATATAATTTTATTTTAGGTTCTGTTCCTGATGGTCTTACACAACACCAGCTATCATTTTCTAATTCATAATATAAAACATTTGACTTTGGTAATCCTGTAGATTTTATCTCTCCTGTTGTCATATCTTTATCTATATCTTTTTCTATATCTTTAAATTCTAGAACTTTATAATCTCCTATTTTTTCTACTGGTGTATTTCTCATATTTGTCATCATTTCTTGGATTTTCTCTGCTCCTTCTGCTCCTTCTAATACTATTGATACTTGTGTTTCTTTATAATATCCATATTTTTTATAAATATCTTCCATTGCATCCCATAAAGTTTTTCCTTTTGATTTATAATAACATGCTGCTTCACAAAGTGCCATTACTGCTGCTATTCCATCTTTATCTCTTGCATAGTCTCCAATTAAGCAACCATAACTTTCTTCAAATCCAAATACATATGTTTTATCTTTATTTTCTTCTGCTTTTTTCATAACGCTACCTATGTTTTTAAATCCTGTTAATACTTCTATGCATTCTAATCCATATTCTTTTGCAATTGCTCTTGTCAAGTTTGAAGATACTATTGTTGTAATAATCATTCCATCTTTTGGAAGTATTCCTTTTTCTTTCATCTGAGAAATTCTATATTCTGCAATTAATAGTGCTGACATATTTCCTGTATATTCCATATATTTTCCTGTTTTACTATCTTTTGCATAAATACCTAAACGATCTGCATCTGGATCTGTTGCAAGTACTACATCTGCATCTACTTTTTCTCCTAATTCTAGTGCTAATTTGAATGCTTTTTTATCTTCTGGATTTGGATAACTAACTGTTGGAAATTCTCCATCTGGGTCTTTTTGTTCTGGTACTACATATACATTTTCTAATCCTATTTCATGTAAAAGTCTTTCTGCTACAGTATTTCCTGTTCCATGTAAAGGAGTATAAACTACTTTTAATGTTTTTCCTTCTTCTTTGACAACTTCTGGATTTAATACTTTAGATTTTAATACTCCCAAATATTTATCATCCATTTCTGTTCCAATAACATTAAATAAACCTTTTTCCTCTGCTTCTTCTCTTGATATTTCTTTTATTTCCTTATAACTTTCAACTGCTCTTACTTTTGCAATTATATCTTTATCTCTTGGTGCAACTATTTGAGAACCATCATCCCAATATACTTTATAGCCATTATATTTTGGTGGATTATGGCTTGCTGTTATCATAACTCCTGCTGTACATCCAAGTTCTCTTACTGCAAATGATAATTCTGGAACTGGTCTTAAGTTTTCAAATAAATATGTTTTTATTCCATTTGCATTTAATATTAATGCTGTTTGCATACTAAATTCTTTAGACATTCTTCTTGAATCATAACTGATTGCAACACCTTTATCTCCTGTTCCTTGTTCTACTATGTAATTTGCTAATCCTTGTGTTGCTTTTCCTACTGTATATTTATTCATTCTATTTGTTCCTGCACCTATTACTCCTCTTAATCCTGCTGTTCCAAATTCTAATTCTTTATAGAATCTATCCTCGATTTCTTTTTCATCATCTTTAATATCTAGTAATTCTTCTTTTGTTTCTTCATCAAATTCTGGACTTTCACACCATTTTTTGTATTCTTCCATATAATTCATTTTTTATTCCTCCATTTCTTTATTTATTTTTTATTACAAAAAACGTCGCAAGAAGACGCTCTCATTTTAACAAATTGTCGCATGAGAAACGCCTTTTGCGACATTTCTTTTAATCTAGTTTATAAAATTTTTTGTATAATTCTCTTGCTGTACTTGGGCAGTCTACCCCTGCTGAATCTGCATTTTTTACAGGTGCAAATTCTTCTTCTCTTTTTACTCTTAAAATTGCCATATCATCTACTTCACTAAATGCATCAAATAGAAATGCTTCAAATTTATAAGCATTTGGTGAGTCTGGTTTTACTAAATTACCATCTTTATCTATATATGTAGCTTTTTTATAAGCAACATGATAAGGTAGTGGTTCTGCTCCCATTCTTTCTATTGCATCTACGCTAAACAAGTTGCAAAGAATATGAGATTCTCCATATAATAATTCTCCATCTTTATCTCTTGCTTCAGCCATATCGTCTGTTATTTCTGTATATTCTATTACATTAGGTTTTCCATTTCTTCTGCAAAATACTCCTACTCTTTCATGAGGATTTGCTTTTACTACAGATTTACAAGCAACTGTTACTTTTTTATCAATTGCAATTCCCATAAGTACAGGGTCAACCATTTTTACAAGGCAATTGTCTACCCCTCCGATGAATACCCATTCTACACCCATTTCTCTCATTTTTTTAGTCATTCCTGTTTTTACTAGTGATTCATAAATTCCTCCATGTCCATCTGCCGCAAGTTTTATTAATCCATCTTCACCAATTAAAATTTTTCCTTCTGTATCCATCATTGGCAATTCTCTTTGAACAAAGAAGAATAGATTTTTATCCTTTTCGTATCCAAAATATTTATGTTCTTTAAAGAATTTTTCTGTTGCTTCATTATTTTCTTTACTTGTCATGATAAACCAAGGGATTGTTACTCCATACTTTTTACCTTCTTCTTTTAATCCATCACATAATAATTCAAATAAAGATTTATGTGAGTCTAATCCTATATCATATGTACCTTTTGGTCCATCATGTCCTAGTCTTGTTCCTTGACCTCCTGCCATTGTTACTGCTGCTAATTTTCCTTCTTTTATTGCTTTTTTCCCTATATCTTCATAATATCTATATTTATCACCTAATTTAAACTTATCTAAATAATCAATTGGTGTAATTTCATCTTTATCATTTTTAATTTCTTTTTTTGTACTTTCATATAAGCTATTTACAAGCTCAAAATCAATTTCATTAATTTGCTCTAATAATTTTTTCTTATGTGCATCATCTAATTTATCATAATGATTTAATAGATGTTCTTGCCCATATTTTTTTAAAATAGCTTTTACCTCTTCTAAATTATCATTCATCTTAGCAATCTCCTTTTTTATTGTACTTATATTTATATTTTATATACTATTTTAAAAAAAATATCAACCTTTTTATTTTTATTTTTCTATTTTCTTTTCTCCCGTAGTGCTTAATACATTTTTATATCTATTTATTACTTCTCCAAAATTCTCTTTAATCTCTTCTATATCATAGCAATCTATAGTTTTTACATTACTATTTT
This sequence comes from uncultured Clostridia bacterium, assembly GCA_944387485.1. Classification (GTDB taxonomy): domain Bacteria; phylum Bacillota; class Clostridia; order TANB77; family CAG-508; genus CAG-269. Next base: position 3,396 of record CALXFC010000071.1, on the reverse strand, counting down.
TCTCAATCCATTTTTTTATATTTTCATTTATATTTTTTATATAATTTTGTTTTCCTTTTATAAAAATAATTAAATCTTTATTTTCTCCTATATCTTTTTTTATTTCTTTAAATTTGTTTAAATCATCATTTTTCCAATTGATTTTAAAAATATTATTCTTTTTTTCTTCATTTAGATTTACCTTTGACATTAAAGTATTCATACTTTCCTCTAAGTCGTCTTCTGTCAAAACTACTATCTTTTTATTTTCTTCTAAATTTTTTTCAATATAAGGTAAAGTAATCATTTCAAAATGATAATCACTTGCATAAAATGCACATGTTTTTTCATTAGTTATTTGATTTTTATTCATTAAAAAACCTCTCCTTTTCTTTTAAAAACATACGGAAATAAAGTTTTTCTCTTTCTGCTTACTGGTAAATTTTACCATTTCTTTACAAATATGTCAATATTATTTCAAATATATTTCAAAAAAAGTTTTCGACATTTTTTTCATAATGTATAAAATTTTTCTAAATTGTTAATACTTAAAACAAGAAGATTTTAGAAAAAAAGTTTATTGGAGGTAACTTATGAAAAAAATATTAAATTTATTTAAAAATCCCAAGGTAAAAATGGTAATTATTTTAAGTTTATTACTTTTCTTATATACTACAATTTGTGCTTTTTCTTATGCTGAAAATGTTTCAACAGATATTGCAAATAGTGTTTTTAGATTACACGTAATTGCAAATAGTGATAGTAAAGAAGATCAAGATTTGAAATATAAAGTTAGAGATAATTTGATTAAATATATGAAAGAAATTTGTGGTGATTGTAAAACTAAAGATGAGGCTATCTTACTTGTTACAGAACATCAAGAAGAATTCAAAGAAATTGCTTTAAAAACTATTCATGATGAAGGTTATTCTTATGATGTAAATATTAGTATTGGTAATTTTGAATTTCCTACAAAAGATTATGGTGACATTTCACTACCTGCTGGCTTCTATGATGCTTTAAGAGTTGAGATTGGCGAAGCTAAAGGACAAAACTGGTGGTGTGTAATGTTTCCACCTCTATGCTTTGTTGATGTAACATCTGGTGTTGTTCCAGAAGACTCTAAAGAGCAGCTAGAAGATAGTTTATCAGAAGAAGAATATGCTCTCGTTTCTGAAGATTCAGACTTAAAAATTCAATTTAAATTTAAGATACTTGAATTTTTTAACCAAAACGGATTTATTACTGCAAGAAAATAGTTGCAATATGTTTAACTTTATGATATATTTACCAATGATAGAGTGTAATAATATACACTCTATTTTTATTTGGAAATAGTATATAATTCATTGGAGGGAATATAATTGGAAAAATTAGTAGTTACAGGACCTACTCAATTAAAAGGAGAGGTCACAATAAGTGGAGCAAAAAATGCAGCAGTAGCACTTTTACCTGCAACACTTTTAATAGATGGTGTTTGCACTATTGAAAATTTACCACATATTAGTGATATAGAAATATCTTGTAAAATATTAGAAAAATTAGGAGCAAAAATTACTTGGAATGATAAACATTGTATTACAATTGATACAACAAATATCACCACAACAAAAGCACCTTTAGATTTAACGAGTAAATTCAGAGCTTCTTACTATATAATTGGAGCTATGCTTGGTAGAAAAGGTGAAATAGAAGTTGGTATGCCTGGTGGTTGTAAATTAGGTGCAAGACCTATTGACCAACATATTAAAGGATTTGAAGCTTTAGGTGCAACAGTCAATGTTGAAAAAGGAAAAATAAACGCTAAAGCAAAAAAATTAAAAGGAACTTCAATTTATATGGATATAGTTTCTGTTGGAGCAACTATTAATGTAATGTTAGCAAGCGTTTTAGCAAAAGGTACAACAACAATAGATAATGCCGCAAAAGAGCCTCATATAGTTGATGTTGCAAACTTTTTAAATACTATGGGAGCTGATATTCGTGGTGCAGGAACTGATGTTATAAAAATAAACGGCGTAGAAAAATTACATGGAAATGCTACATATTCAGTAGTTCCTGATCAAATAGAGGCTGGAACATTTATGCTTGCAGCTGTTGCAACAAGAGGAGATTTAACTTTAAAAAATTGTATTACAAAACACTTAGAATCTATAACAGCTAAAATTATAGAAGTTGGTGGAAATGTTGAAGATTATGGTGATAGTATTCGTGTTTGGTGTAATAAAAGACCAAATAAAGCAAATATAAAAACTTTACCATACCCAGGTTTTCCAACAGATTTACAGCCTCAAATGGGTGTAGTTTTATCATTAGCAAATGGAAATAGTGTAATTAATGAAAGTATTTGGGAATCAAGATTCCAATATACTGATGAATTAAATAAAATGGGAGCTAAAATAACAGCTCAAGGAAAAACAGCATTTTTTGAAGGTGTTAAAAAATTATATGGAGCTCCTGTATATTGTACAGACTTAAGAGCAGGTGCAGCATTAGTAATTGCTGGAATTGTAGCTCAAGGTGAGACTGATATATATAATTTACAACATATAGATCGTGGATACGAAGATATTGAAGGAAAATTCAGAAAAATAGGTGCAAATATAAAAAGAGTAACAGAAGAATAAGGAAGTAAGAAACAATGTTTAATTTTTGTAGTTTATATAGTGGTAGTAGTGGAAATAGTCTTTTTGTTGAAACTAAAAATACTAAATTATTGATTGATGCTGGTGTTAGTTGTAAAAAAATTGAAACAGCTTTAAATGATATTAATATTGACCCTAAATCTTTAGATGGAATTTTAGTTACACATGAACATATAGACCATGTTCAGTCGCTAGGTACTTTATCTAAAAAATTTGATTTACCTGTTTTTGTTAATCAAGAGACTTTAGATAATATGCCTAAACAAAGAGATAAGATTTCAGCAAATAATATACATTTATTTAAAGTGTCTGATAAATTTGAAATTGGTGATTTAATAATTAAACCTTTTTCAATTCCACATGATGCTGCAAACCCTTGTGGTTTTAGTTTATGCAAAGATAATAAGAAAATAAGTATTGCAACTGATATTGGACATATGACCAATGATATTTTAAAGAATTTAGAAGAGAGCTTATTTATAATGCTTGAGGCTAATTATGATCCAGAGGTTTTAAGATGTTCTCCTTATCCTTTTTCTTTAAAGACAAGAATTGCTGGACCTACTGGTCATTTATCTAATGAAATTGCTGGGAAGACTATTTCTTATTTGATACAGTCTGGCTTGAAAAATGCTATGCTAGGTCATTTGAGTAAAGAAAGTAATTTCCCAGAACTTGCTTATCAAACTGTTGTTGATGAACTTATTTCTAATAATTATAATGAAAATAATCTTAATTTATCTGTTGCTTTAAGAGATGCTCATAGTAAGGT
>CALXFC010000070.1 GCA_944387485.1 uncultured Clostridia bacterium | reverse complement strand
TAGCACATAAAGAACAAGGATTTTTTTCTTTTCTTATGTCAAAAACAATTTCTTTTGCATGACTTTCTTCAATAAATAATGGAATTTCTAAATTATCACATATTTCTTGTAAGAATTTAGTATCAAAATATTCAAAACCAGGATTAATGCTAATAGCTACTAATTCGAATTTTTTAGGATAAAATCTTTGAAGTGTTTTAAATGCGTGTAGCATTGTTATTGAATCTTTTCCTCCTGATAAACATACAGCAATCTTATCTCCCTCATCTATCATTTTATATTCTTCAATTGCTTTTCTCATATGACTTAATATTCTTTGCATTTTAATCACCTGTATAATTATAACAGATAATGTCAAGAAATATATATAATTTTAAAAATTGTATATTAAATTTATTAAAAAATGTATATTTGTAGTGCTCATATCAAAATGATATTTATTGACTTTTTTTATTTAATATTTTATAATTAAAGCGTTATAAGTAAAAACAAATTAAACATGTACCAGTAGCTCACCAGGATAGAGCGCTTCCCTCCTAAGGAAGAGGTAGGGGGTTCGAGTCCCTTCTGGTACACCATTTTTTAAGGAATTTAAGTATGGAAGAAAAATTTATGAAAGAAGCTTTAAAAGAAGCAAAAAAAGCATATGATAAATTAGAAGTGCCAGTAGGGGCTGTAATTGTCAAAGATGGAAAAATAATTGCAAGAGCTCATAATTTGAAAGAAACTAAAAAAGACACAACAAAACACGCAGAAATGTTGGCAATAGAAAAAGCAAGTAAAAAACTTGATGCGTGGAGACTTCTAGATTGTGAAATGTATGTAACATTAGAACCATGTTCAATGTGTGCAGGCGCAATTATAAATGCTAGAATAAAAAAACTTTATATAGGAGCTTTAGATGAAAAAACAGGAGCAGCAGGTTCTGTATTAAATTTATTTGAAGATTATAAATTTAATCATAAAGTAGAAATAGAAAAAGGTATAATGAAAGATGAATGTGAAAAGATTTTAAAAGACTTTTTTAAGGATTTAAGAAAATTAAAGAGTAAAAAAATAGAAAAGGCTTAAATTTAGGAGGAGTATATGAAAGAAAAAATAAAATATATAACAAGTAGAAAATCATTTCATGTTTGTATGACGATTATAATAATAGCAGTTATATTATTTGTAGCAGGAATAATGGTGTTAAGATATCAAGTGGAAGGTGAGACTAATATGCCATTTGATATAACGAAAATCATTTTAATAAGCACTTCAGATGGGGAAGATAAAAATCAAGAAGGGCAAATGAGTAATTGGAATTATTCTATTAATCAAGATAATGATATATATATTTATATTGAAAAAAATGATAATTATAAAGAACAAGAAACCATTAAAAGCATAGTTATAGATAATTTTAATGTAGAAAGAAACAAGGATGTAGGAACAGTTAAATTTTATAGACCTAATGTGGAAGAAACAGGAACAAATTTTAAAAATACTGAAGAAAATGAGATTCAATCAATAGAATATACAGGTGGAATAGAAGCGGATCTTAAAAACTTAGTGATAGGAAACCAAGGGGGAGTAGTTTTATTTAGATATGCTAATAATGATGTTGCAGAATATTTAGCAGATTTTTCTACGACAAATGTAGTAACTAGTAATCAATTATTAAAAAGTGCTAATATAAATGAAGAAGACTTGAAGTCAAAATTATCATTTGATATAACAATAACAACAGAAGATGGAAAAGAATATAAAGCAAATATATCTTTAGACATGCCAGTAGAGGGGATTGTAGAAAATGGAACATCTTCTAAAGAAATAACAGATTTAGATGATATAATTTTTAAAAGAACGAAAAATTAAAATTTTACTTGATAAAATATAAAATTCATTATATAATACAAATGGTATGAACCTTAAATCTTTGTATGGAGAGTAGCCCGATAAAGACCTATGAATCTTGTCAGGTCCGGGAGGAAGCAGCAATAAGTAGTTTATCTTTATGTGGGATACTTTCCATAGAGAGATTTAGAGTATCTACCATTTTTTGTATAAGGATGTGATAAAATGGGATACACAGCTCTTTATAGAAAATTTAGACCACTTACTTTTTCAGAAATAGTAGGGCAAGACCATATAACGAGAACATTAAAAAACCAAATTATTTCAGGTAGAGTAGGACATGCATATTTGTTTAATGGAGGAAGAGGTACAGGAAAGACATCAGCAGCAAAAGTATTAGCAAGAGCTATTAATTGTTTAAATCCAAAAGATGGAGAACCTTGTAATGAATGTGAGATATGTAAAGGTGCACTAAATGGTTCGCTAACAGATATTGTAGAAATGGATGCTGCATCTAATAATGGTGTAGAAGATATAAGAGCCATCCGTGAAGAAGTAAACTTCTTACCTACAAAGGCAAAATACAGAGTATATATTATAGATGAGGTTCATATGTTATCAATAGGAGCGTTTAATGCGTTACTTAAAACATTAGAAGAACCACCAGAACATGTAAAATTTATTTTAGCCACAACAGAGCCACAAAGATTACCAGCAACAATTTTATCAAGATGCCAGAGGTTTGATTTTAAAAGAATCTCAAATGATAATATTATAAAAAGATTAAAAATTGTTTGTAAAGAAAGTAATATAGAAATATCTGGTGAAGCAATGCAAATGATTGCAGTACTCGCAGAAGGGGCAATGAGAGATGCTTTATCAATATTAGAAAGATGTGTGCAAGATGGAGAAAATAAAATTGATGAAAATAAGATAAGAGATTTAGTTGGAATACCTAAAATAACGTATGTACATAATATAGTAGAGGGACTAGTTGATTATGATGTTGATAAATCATTACAGGGGGTAGATATAGTATTAAATGAAGGAAAAGATATTACAAATTTACTTTGGGAAATGATTAAATATGTTAAGGATATCTTAGTATTTAAAACTTCTAAAAAATTGGATTTATATACTGAAGAAGAAATGAAAAAAATCAGCGAATTAGCAGAAAAAGTTTCAAAAGAAAAATTAATAGATTTAGTATATAAATTATCAGAATTAGAAAGTGATATAAAATGGTCAACACAAAAAACAATAGTATTTCAAGCAGGAATAATTAGACTTTGTAATAAACAAGCTGAAATTAGTTCTGATTTGGAAGAAAGAGTAGAAAAAATAGAAAAATATTTAAAATCAGGAAAAGGAATTGTAGTAAACAATAGTCAAAGTACAAATAATGTAATAGCACAAAGGAATAATGAAATAAATAGAGTTGTTCAAAGTGTGCCAAATACACCTGTAAATAATACAAAAAATATTACTAAACCGAAATCTACAACAACTAATTTTTCAAATAAAGCAGATGAATATTGGCCACAAATTATGAATGAGTTAAAACAAAATGGAAAAATAGTTTTATGTACTAGTTTACATGGTTCAAAGGCAACTGAAATAAATGATATGACAGTTGGAATAGAATTTCCAAATGGTATGAGTTCATTTAATAAAACTGTTTTAGAAAAACCAGAAAATATAAAAGAAATTTCCACAATGGTGTCTATGGCTTGTGGAAAACCAATGCAGATAAAATATATATCTGGAAATAGTAATGTTCATAAAATGACTCAGGAAGAAAGCTTACAGAAATTTGCAAAAGATTCAGATATACCTTTTAATGTAGTTGAATAAAATAAAAATAATAAAAATTAAAGGAGGATTTATAATGTCAAAAAGAGGTGGATTCCCAGGAGGAATGGGAGGATTCGGAGGAATGAATCTAGGAAATTTAATGAAAGAAGCAAAAAAAATGCAAGCAGATATGGAAAAATCACAAGCAGAGCTTGCAACTAAAGAATTTGAAGCATCAGCTGGTGGAGGGGCAGTAACAGTTAAAGTATCAGGAGAAAAAATGCTTAAAGAAATAAAAATAAAACCAGAGGTATTAGATCCAGATGATGTAGAAATGTTAGAAGATTTAGTTTTAACATGTGTTAATGAAGCATTAAGACAAGTAGATTCAGCACAAGCTCAATCACTTGGAAAATATAATATACCAGGATTAGGACTTTAATTGGAGGAATAAAGGATGTCATTATATTCACCATCAATAGAAAAACTTATTGAAAGTTTCGAGAGATTACCAAGTATTGGACACAAAACTGCAGCAAGACTTGCATTTTATATACTTAATTGCTCAGAAGAAGAGACAAATGAATTTGTTTCTTCTATTATAAATGCAAAAAAGAATTTAAAATATTGTAGTATATGCTATAATATATCAGATACAGATCCTTGTAATATATGTGGTAATCCTAAAAGAGATAAAAGCATAATTTGTGTTGTAGAAGATGTACGTGATGTTGTTGCTATGGAAAAAACACATGAATTTAAAGGGGTTTATCATGTACTTCATGGTTCAATATCTCCAATGAATGGAGTAGGACCAGATGATATAAAAATAAAAGAACTTCTATCAAGGCTTATGGGAGGAGAAGTAAAAGAAGTAATACTTGCAACAAACCCAAGAGTAGAAGGAGAGGCAACAGCAATGTATTTATCTAAATTAATAAAACCTTTAGGAATAAAAGTAACAAGAATTGCTCATGGAATTCCAGTAGGAGGAGATTTAGAGTATACAGACGAGATTACTTTAACGAAAGCTTTAGAAGGAAGAACAGAGATGTAAAAAAGCCAGGAAATCCTGGCTTTTAATTATTAAACAATATTTTACATATGTCAGAAGTTGAATTAGGCTTAGCTAATATTTTAGTATTTTCTTTCATATTTTCTAATTTGTTTTTATCAGATAAGAGTTTTTCAATTACCTCTTTACTATTATCAGTTTTCTTTATCCAAACGGCAATACCTTTTTCTTCTAAAAATTCAGCATTTTCCTCTTCTTGTCCAGGAATAGGATTAATTACAACCATAGGCAAATTAGAAGCTAAGCTTTCAGAAGTTGTAAGTCCTCCAGGTTTAGTAACAACAAGGTTAGAAATACTCATAAGTTTTGGTACTTCGTTTGAAAATCCTATAATTTTAACATTTTCTTTTGCATTATTATTATTTACTATTTCTTCAAAAGCGGATTTCATTTTTTCATTTTTACCAGAGATTGCAATTATTTGCATATCATGATTTTTTGTTTCTTGAACAAAATTTTCAAAAATTTGAACAGTTCTAGTTTTTCCAAGACCAAATTCACCGCCACCAAAAAATAAAATAGTAAATTTATTTTCATTTAAATCATATTTTTTAATAATTTCGTATTTATCATATTTTTCGTTAAATTTTTCGGAAATAGGAATTCCTGTAGCAAATACTTTTGATTTTTCTATACCTTTATTAATTAAATATTGTTTCATCTTGTCATGAGCAACAAAGAAATAATCAGTAAATTCATGCCCTACAAGCCACTGGTCATGTGGAGCAAAATCAGTCATTATAGTTGCAATTTTTGATGTGATTTTATTTTTTCTTTTTAAGTAACTACACATTTGACTTCCAAAAGGATGTGTAGAAACAATTAAATCAGGTTGTTTTTCTCTAAGTAATTTTAAAAGCTTTATTGCCATAATTTTATTAGATCTTGTAGTAATGTGAGCAAGAGGTCCTTTTTGTGCATCAGAATAAATCCTTCCCCAAGCCCAAGGTGCTTTTTTTGCCATTTCTCTATAAGCAGCTGTAGTAACTTTTTCAATAGTTTTATTTACGTATTTCATACAGTCAATTAATTCAACGTCTATTTCTTTATAATTAGTTCTTATGCAATTTTCAATTGATTTTGCAGCATTTAGATGTCCTCCACCATAAGAAGCATAAAATATTAAAACTTTCATATTGATCTCCTTTTATTTTTTTTGCATTTTATCATATTATAGAAAAAATTTCAAAAAATAGAATAAATCTTAAGAATTTTATACAAAATAATAAAAATTGGAAAAAGAAAAGGTGATATTTTGAAAAATATAATAAAAATACTAATCTTATTTTTGCTTTTTACATTATCTGTTGTAGCTATGATTATAGTAGATAATAAAAATGTAGATAATGCTATAAGTTATGCAGCAAGTTCTAGTACTTCAGATATTCAATTAATGGCAAGAGCGATAAATGGAGAAGCAAGAGGAGAGCCATATGAAGGACAAGTTGCAGTTGGTGCAGTTATCTTGAATAGAGTAAAAAGTTCACAGTTTCCAAATACAATAGCAGGAGTAATATATCAATCAGGAGCATTTACAGCAGTAGCAGATGGCCAAATAAATGTGCCAATTGAAGAAGGATCTTCAGTATATAAAGCAGCAAGAGATGCTATGAATGGTTGGGATCCTACAGGAGGCTGTATATATTATTTTAACCCATCCACAGCAACAAATAAATGGATTTGGTCTAGACCACAAGTAAAAACAATAGGAAAGCATATATTTTGTAAATAAGAAAGGACGAAAACTATGAAAAATATTTTAGTTGATTGGAAAAACAGATTAAAAAAAGGACATATGCTTAGTGTTATATGTGTATTATTAATTATTGTTGGAATTCTAGGAATAATATTGTATCAAAAGCAAAGAGAATATAGACAAGCATCAGAGAATAGTTATAATATGGCATTTTATGAATTAGTAGATTATGTACAAAACGTAGAAACATATCTTGCAAAATCTTTAATATCATCAACACCAGAACATGGAGCGGAAACATTAACACATTTATGGAGAGAAGCGAATTTAGCACAAGCATATTTGAGTAGACTTCCAATAGAAAGCCAAGAACTTTCAAGTACAGAAAAGTTTTTAAATCAGGTAAGTGATTATAGTTATAGTTTATCTAGAAAAAATATTTATAATGAAGGATTATCAGAAGAAGATTTAAATAATTTAAAGGAATTACATTCATATAGTGTAGATTTAGAAAATACATTAAATCAATTATCTGAAGATTTAAATAATGGAAGATTTAGTTGGGGAGAATTAACAGAAAAAGGAACAGTTGCCTTTGCACAAGAAGTAGACAACATATCTAAAGAAAGTTTTAGTAATTTAGAGGAAAACTTCCATGAATATTCAGGATTAATATATGATGGAGCTTATTCAGAACATTTAACAAGTAGTGAGCCAAAAGGATTAACAGGTGAGGATATAGATGAAAATAAAGCAAAAGAAATAGCAGAAGAATTTGTAGGAAAAGATAATATAAAAGAAACAAGTAGCTTAGGATATTTTGAAAATGCTACAATTCCTGTATATGACTTTTCTATCACAAATAATAATGATGAAACTATAAGTATATCAATATCTAAAAAAGGTGGACATGTGGTAAATATGAATACAAATAGGGATATTTCATCTGAAATCATAACTGAGGAAGAAGCAGGGACAAAAGCAAAAGAGTTTTTAGACTCTAAAGGCTTTACTAATATGAAAGAAACTTATTATTTAAAGCAAGAAGGAATTGTAACTATTAATTATGCATATGTGCAAGATAATGTAACAATGTATCCAGATTTGATTAAATTAAAAGTAGCACTAGATAATGGAGAAGTATTAGGAATAGAAACAACGGGATATTTAAATAATCATACTCAAAGGGATATTAGTAATGTTAAAATTACGGAAGAACAAGCAAAAGCAAACTTAAATGATGATTTGGAGATAACTTCAAATGGATTAGCAGTAATACCTACGGAATGGCAAACGGAAATCCTTTGCTATGAATTTAAAGGAAAAGTAGAAGATAGGGAGTTTTTAGTATATATAAATGCGGAAAATGGAAGAGAAGAAGATATTTTAATTATAACAAATACTCCAAAT
>CALXFC010000069.1 GCA_944387485.1 uncultured Clostridia bacterium | reverse complement strand
TAACGCCTGTGGAGATAGTAGGTTACGAGGTCGATGAAGCAGGAAGCCCATTGGCTTTAGACAATGGGTGGTTCACCATAAATATATATTAGATAATGAAGAAATACCTGAAGGAGAAAAGAAGATATTTAGCAGAATATTAAATGCAGAAGCAACAGATATAGATTTAATTAATAGCTTAAAAATATTATCCAAAATGTTATATATATATTATAAAAAAACGGTTATTTTATTAATAGATGAATATGATGTACCTTTACAAACAGCAGATGTAAAAGGATATTATAATGAAGCAATAGATTTCTTAAAAGCATTTTATGGAGCAGCATTTAAGGATAATCCATATTTAGAAAAAGCGGTTTTAACAGGAGTATCAAGAATTGCAAAAGAAAGCTTATTTAGTGGGATGAATAATTTTAAAGTATTTACAATAATGGATAATGAATTTGCAGATGACTTTGGAATAACAAGTGAAGAAATGAAAAAAATAATAAAAGACTTTAATGTGGAAGATGATGAAGAAGAAATAAAAAAATGGTATGATGGATACAAAATAGGAAATATAGAAGGAATATATAATCCATGGAGTATATTAAATTATTTAACAGATAAAGAGCTAAAACCTTATTGGGTAAATACAAGTTCAAATGATTTAATAAAAATGACATTAGAAAAATCAAGTTCACTAAAAGAAAAAATAGAAAGACTATTAAATGATGAAGAAGTAGAAGTAACAATAGATTTAGAAACAATAATAGTAGGAATAGAAGATAGAGAAGAAAATATATGGGGATTAATGCTACAAACAGGATATTTAAAAGTAGAAGAAACAGTAAGCTTAGAAGAAAGAAGATACAAAGTAAAACTTCCAAATAATGAAATAAAAGATTTATTTAGAGGAATAATAAGAGATTGGTTTAATAACAAAGTAATGGGAAATGATTTAAGAAGTATATTAAACGATTTAATAACATTAAATTTGGAAGAGTTTGAAAAGAAGTTTAAAGTATTAGTAGAAGAAATGTTTAGTTATTTTGATATAGGAAAAAATACAGCAGAGAACTTTTACCATGCGTTTGTACTAGGAATGTTAGTAGGATTAAAAGATACTTACTATGTAAATTCAAATAGAGAATCAGGATTTGGAAGATATGATATAATGCTAGAACCAAAAGACAAAAATGCAAATAGTTTTATAATAGAATTTAAAGTAATGGATGATTTTGATGAAAAAACAATAGAAGATACAGTAGAAAATGCTAAAAAACAAATAGAAGAAAAAGACTATGAACAAAGTTTAAGAGAAAAAGGATATGAAAAAATAACAAAAATGGTATTTGCATTTAATGGAAAAATGGTAAAAATGGAAGTTTTCTAAAAAGAATTTATAAAACTATATGGAAATATTTGCATTTTTATAAAAAATGTGTTACAATACCTAAGTAATTTATAGTGAAGACCGTTAGGAGGAACGAAGAAATGGATATAGCAAAATGGATATTAATAGTAATATATTTAATAGTAGCATTAGCACTAATAATATTAACATTAATACAATCAAAAGAAGATGCAGGATTATCATCTACAATAACAGGTTCATCAACAAATAACTTCTTTGAAAAAAATAAAGGAAGAACCAAAGAAGGAAAACAAAAAAAATGGACAGTTATTTTATCAATTGTATTTGCAGTGCTAACAATAGCTTTAGGAATTTTGTATATGGCATAAAAATAGGGCGGTTTTCAAAAAAACAAGCCCTTTTTTAGTAGTTTGGCTGTTTTTGGGGATGGAGTCAAAAAACAGCATTAGGAAAGAAGGAATGAATTAGTAAATGAACGAACGAGAACAGAAAATTTTAGATTTTATGAGTGATGATGATTATGTCCCGATGAAAGCAAAAGAAATAGCGATGCTTATGAGGGTACCAAAAAATGAATATCATGATTTTTTAGAAATAATAGGAAAGTTAGAATTAGAGTTAAAGATTGAGAAAAATAGAAAAAATCGTTATAAAATTAGCCAAAAGACTTATTTTGATGGATATTATAGAAAAAATCAAAAAGGATTTGGTTTTGTTAAGTTAGAAGATAGAGAAGATGAAATATATATATCAAAAGAAAATTCTCTAAATGCTTTAAATGGTGATCATGTATTAATAGAAATAACAGATGAAGGAAATAAAATTAAGAGTGCAGAGGGAAAGATAGTAAGAATATTAAAACATGAAAAAAATACAGTGGTTGGAACATTTCAATATAATAAGAACTTTGGATTTGTAATACCAGATGATAAGAATTTTGGAACAGATATATTTATTTCAAAAAAGAATTTTGGAAAAGCAAGAAATAACCACAAAGTATTAGTTAAGATAACAAAATATCCTGAAAAAGGAAAAAAGGCAGAAGGAAAAATAATAGAAGTTTTAGGTAATGTAAATGAAGCAGGTGTTGATATGTTATCTATAATAAAAGAACATCAGCTTCCTGCAAGATTTCCAGAAGTGGTAGTAGAAGAAGCGAAAAAATGTGGTAATAAAGTAGATAAAAAAGATATTCCAAATAGAAGAGACTTTAGAGATAGAAATATTTTCACAATAGATGGAGAAGATGCAAAAGATTTAGATGATGCTGTAAGAGTAGAAAAACTTGAAAATGGTAATTATAGACTAGAAGTTCATATAGCAGACGTAAGTTACTATGTAAAAGAAAATAGTTTATTAGATAGTGAAGCTCTAGCTAGAGGAACAAGTATTTATATGCTAGGAAGAGTAATCCCAATGCTACCAAGAGAATTATCAAATGGAATTTGTAGTTTAAATGCAGGGGAAGATAGATTTACACTTTCTTGTATAATGGAAATAGATACTAATGGAAATGTTGTATCTTCTGATATTTGTAAAGGTATTATTTGTGTAACAGAAAGAATGACTTATACAAATGTACAAAAAATACTAGAAGGTAATGATGAAGAAGTTCTAGAAAGATATAAACCATATATACAAGAGTTTAAATTAATGGAAGAACTTGCTAAAATATTAAAAAACAGAAGACTAGAAAATGGATATTTAAATTTAGATATTCCAGAGACTAAAATAGACCTAGATATAGATGGAAAAGTAGTTAATGTTGGAAAATATGAAACTACATTTGCAAATGAAATAATAGAACAATTTATGCTAACGGCAAATGAGACAGTAGCAGAAAAATTCTATTGGTTAGATGCACCATTTATATATCGTGTACATGAAGAACCAGACTTAGAAAAAGTAAAAGAGTTAAATAAATTTTTATATAATTATGGATTAAAAATAAAAGCATCTAAAGATAATATTTATCCTAAAGAGTTTGCAAAAGTATTAGATGAAATAAAAGGAAAAGAAGAAGAAAGAGTAATATCTACATTAATATTAAGAACTCTAAAACTTGCAAGATATGAAGCTGAAAATAAAGGTCATTTTGGTATTGCAAGTAAGTATTATTGTCATTTTACATCTCCTATTAGAAGATATCCAGATTTATTTATACATAGAGTAATTTCTAAGTATATAGAAAATAACTATGTAATAGATGAAGAGGAATATAACACATTAAAGAAACAAGCAGAAGATAGAAGTGAAAAAGCTTCTGAAAGAGAAAAAATTGCAACAGAAGTAGAAAGAGAAGCTGAAAAAATGAAGATGGCAGAATACATGGAATCTAAGATTGGTAAAGAATATGATGCAATAATTTCATCAATAACATCTTTTGGTGTTTTTGCTGAACTAGAAAATACAATTGAAGGTTTAATTAGATTTGACAGCTTAGGTGATGAATACTTTATTTATAATGAAGAAAGAAAAATAATAGTAGGAGAACAAACTAACAAGACTTATAAAATAGGAGATAAAATTAAAATAAGAGTAATACGAGCAAGCAAAGAATTAAGAGAGATAGATTTTGAATTAGTAAAAGAGGAAAATTAGATTTTCCTCTTTTACTAATTCAATAGAATAATTGTAATAAATAATATAGTTATTAAACAAGAAAAAGTAATAATAGTAATTCCACCAGATTTATTTTTCATTTCTTTTATTTCATAAATACCGTATCCAATTGTTTTAAATAAAATAAAAATACTAGTAATAATAAATAAAAAATCATAAATAATTGCTTGCATATATTCACCTTCTAACTTTCTGAAATAAGCATGCCAGACTTGACTGAAGTTGTTACTTTAACATCAAAAAATGCATCTTTGTAAGATTCAAGCCAATTATAGTCTTCGTAATCATTAATAGTAATAAAATTTTTACTAGCAAAGTTACCAAAACCATTTATATCAGATTTAAAATCTTTAGAAGTTTTGTATAAATAATCTAAAAGTATAGATTCTAAATAAGTATTGCATGAGTTGGAAACAGCTTCTAAAACATCATTAGATAAATATTTAGAATTTTCAGACATTGAATAAATTTGAGCTGTAAAGCTACAATTTATTTTTACATAAGGAGATGGAGTAGACGTGTCTACTTTTACACTAGTAGAACCTTTAGGAGTAAGATATATATCTAAATATTCATTAGTGTTTATGGGGTCAGGAACAGAAACTAAAAATCTATCTACTTTATTTCTTATGCTTAAGAAAGCCATTGTTTCTAAGGCATTTAATTCACCAACTAATTTATCATCTTTAAAAACTGCAACACCAATATTTTCAACTTTATTTTCACCTTCAACAGAAGAGTCATTTGCTTTTATATTATAGTCTTTTTGAGAGTCATTATTACTATTGTCCCCAAAATCAGAAGCATCTAAACTGTTAGTATCAGAATTAGCTTTATTAATTCCACCGAAGTATTGCATAAGGCTCACAAGTATTACAAATTAAACTATTAAAGAAATCACCAATAGTAGCATCAGGCATATGACCTACGTACTTACTAGATTCTGTAAAAACCTCATAATATCTAGAAAGCAAGTTTTCAATTTCAGGCTTGATTTGGTTCATATAGTATTTAGCATTACATTTACTTATAATAATATTTGCAGAAGGTCTTACTTGAGTATCATTTATTAAAGTATAAATTTCATCTGAAATACCTTTTTGTGCAATTTCTTCTGAGAATATAATAACTTTACAATGAGACAAATTTAATTGTCTTCCTTGGTAACCATTAACTAGATTAATAGCATTACTTAAAGAAGAAGCGGTAACAGTATTAATAATTGGACTAGATTTTTCACTAGCACTAGATTCAGCAGGAATAGGATTTGAAAAATGAAAACTAACTTCTAACTTATTATCATCACCGCTATCTATTCCAATTGCTAAAACATATGTTAAATTATCTATATTTAAAGAAGAATAGGAGCTAGAAAATGCTGATATGAATATTAATATAACAATAAAAATAAATATATTTTTAACCCATTTATTCATTTGTAAGCTCCTTTCCACTATATTCTGAAATTTTTGAATTATTTTCTAAACTCTTAGTATTAGCATTATGAATTTGTTTCTTTTTAGCAATGTTAGCAAAAATAAGAATTCCAATACCTAAAACTAAAACAATTCCTATCATTAAATAAGGATATACTTTACTTTCAAAACTTTGTGAAATTGCAAGGTTTTTAGGAATTAGTGCAATAGAAAGTATTAAAACCAAGAATATATCTATTAAAGGTTTTTTATTACTAATACCAGTTATTTTCTGAAAAATATTCATAGAAAACTTTAC
The DNA here is from genome assembly GCA_944387485.1 of uncultured Clostridia bacterium. Lineage (GTDB taxonomy): Bacteria > Bacillota > Clostridia > TANB77 > CAG-508 > CAG-269. The sequence continues at coordinate 2,383 of CALXFC010000069.1, read as the reverse complement.
TACAATACTTAAATAACAAGCAAAAACTAAAATCCAAATAAGTAAAAATATAGACTCTAGTCTTTGGAAAAATGAGCCAAATTCAATATATCTAGTAGCAGTATAAAGTGGAGATATTTCATTTACATCAGTAAAGAAAGTGAAAATAAATAAAAGTGTAGCAATTGTAAAAATCAAATATACAGCAGTAGCAATAATTGAAATCAAGGTTATTTTTTTAAATTTAGTAACATCTTTTAAAAGAGGTGGTAGAAAATAAAGATATGCAATACCGCCAAAAGATGCAAGGTTAGTAAGACCTAAAATAAAAGTATTAAAGGCACCTTCTCCTAAGATAGGAAAAATTCTCTGAGGTACAAATCTATTTATATTGGTAAAAAATAAAAATAATAAACCAATTAGAGCAATAGGAATTATAATTACATTAGTTTTAATAGTAGCATTAAAACTTAATCTGTTAGCTATTGCAACTGCAATTACTATAAGTGTTATTATAAAAGTAATATCAGTCATAGGAAAATAAAGAATTTGTATACTTTCACTAAAATTACGAAGCATAAGGCTACTACTTAATATAAAATAAATAATAAAAGCAGTTCCAATTAAATTTTTAAAAACTTTTCCACCAACTAATTCTGAAATATCTATAATATCCATTGAAGGAAAATTTTTAAGTAATTTATAGATAAAATAAGAAAGTGCAATTGCTATAATACTTACATAAATAACATTTAAAATACTAGCAGACTTATAAGAACTTAAGATATTTGTAGGCATAGAAAGAACACTATGTGCAACTACAATAGTTAAAATAAGCATTATTGCTTCAATTGTACCAATTTTAGATTTTACCATATAAATCACCTCTTTTCATTTTTTCGATGTAACTTTGGATTATATTTCCATTTCATAGAAATTTTTTCTTGGTCTTTTTCTCTTTTAGTTGCCATATATGGAGCTCTGTATTCACGTTTCCAAATAGGAGGAAGCAAGTATCCATTTCCTTTACCTTCAGAAGAAGGTGAAAATGAAGAAGTAAAAGAGACTCCAAATGATTCTAAGCTACAAAGTATTGAAATATAAATAAACAATCCAATACCAATACCTAAAAATCCTGCCATAAATCCTAGTAATATAAATAAAAATCTAAAATACCTTAAATGAAAACCAAAAGAAAAGTCAGGAATCGCAAAAGAAGCAATACCAGTAATTGCAACTATAATAATCAAAATAGGACTAACAATTCCGAGCACTAACAGCAGCTTGTCCTAAAACCAAAGCACCAACAATACCAATTGTAGGACCAATAGGTGAAGGAACTCGTAATCCTGCTTCACGTATTAATTCAAAAGATATCTCCATTGTTAAAATTTCAACAATAATAGGAAATGGAACACTAGCACGAGATGCTAATATAGAATAAAGTAAGCTAGTTGGAAGTATCTCTTGGTGAAAGCTAGTTATAGCAACATAAAGACCAGGTAAAAGTAAAGTAATAAAAGCAGCAAGAACTCTTAAAACTCTTAAAAAATTACCAAAATTAACTTTTAAATTACTATCCTCAGAAGAAGTTAAAAAATCTGCTAGAACAGCAGGCATAATAATACCATATGGAGTACCATTAACAATAACAACAACTCTTCCACGAAGCAAATATTTAGTTGCTTTGTCAGGTCTTTCAGTAGATAGAACTTCAGGTATTCCTAAAATATTAGAATCAACAATTAGTTGTTCAAGTTCACCTGCAGAAAGTAGAGAATCTACTTCTAAATTATTTAATCTATACTTAACTTCATTTACTAAATCTTCATTTGTAATATTTTTCATATAACAAACAGCACATTTAGTTTTAGTAATTTTACCAACTTCAATATTTTCAATAATAAGGTTTTCGTTGTTAACAATTCTTCTAATCAAAGAAGTATTAGTACGAATATTTTCAACAAAAGCTTCATGAGGGCCTTTAATTATAATTTCATTATTAGGTTTATCAACACTTCTTTGTTTAAAACCTTTTAGTTCTATATCAAATGCCATAGGAAGAGTATCAACAAATAAAGCACAATTACCAGAATTTATACCATTTGCAGCTTCATCAAAAGTAGAAACTTTTTTAATAGAATTTTGAGGAACTAAGCAACTAATTAAATAATTAGGTAAATCAAATTTTTTAACTTTTCTAACAGTAATGTTATTTGCAACAGCCTCAGAAATAACCTTGTTTTGTGAGCCATCAAAAGTATTGTTCTTATTTCTTAACATTAAAGGTTTTAAAATAAAATCATTCATTATTTTAGAATCTATCATACCATCAATATATACAATAAAAGCATTATACTGTTTGCCTCTGGCATTTAAAGTAAATTCACGAAGTACAATATCA
>CALXFC010000068.1 GCA_944387485.1 uncultured Clostridia bacterium | reverse complement strand
TTTGCAAAAACTGATATTCAACCTTTAATTAATGAAGGTGCTGCAAAAGAAGATATTGCTGCATCTATTTTCCAAGCTGTTGTAAACCAAACTATTAGTGGTTTAGCTTGTGGAAGACCTATTAGAGGTAATGTTGCTTTCTTAGGTGGCCCTTTAAATTATTTATCAGAATTACGTACAAGGTTTATAGAAACTCTACATTTAAAAGATAATGAAATTATAGTTCCTGAAGAAGCTCATCTTTTAGTTGCAAAAGGAGCAGCTTTAGATTCTATTAATACAAACCCTATTACACCAGATGAACTTGCTAAGAAAATTGAGAATTTAAGAAATTCTCATGATAATACTTCAAAACCTTTAGACCCATTATTTAAAAATGATGAGGAATATAAAGCTTTTAAAGAAAGACATGATAAAGATAAAGTAGAAAGAGGAGATTTATCTTCTTATGAAGGTGATTGCTACCTTGGAATTGATGCTGGTTCTACTACTACAAAATTAGTTTTGATAGATAGAGACGGTAAACTACTTTATTCTTTATATGGAAGTAATGAAGGAAATCCTTTAAAAAGTGTTATGAATATGTTAAAGAAGTTATACCATGCTTTACCAGAAAAAGCAGTATTAAGATATAGTGGTGTTACAGGTTATGGTGAAAGTTTGATACAAACTGCTTTAAATGTTGATTTAAATGAAATTGAAACAATTGCACATTATACAGCTGCAAAAGAATTTGAACCAGATGTTACAAGTATTGTTGACATTGGTGGTCAAGATATGAAATACATTAAGATGAAAAATGGTTCAATTGATAACATTATGCTTAATGAAGCTTGTTCTTCAGGTTGTGGTTCTTTTATAGAAACTTTTGCTAAAAGCTTGAATATCGAAATTTCTGAATTCGTAAAAGAAGCAATATTATCTAAAACACCTGTTGATTTAGGTTCTAGATGTACTGTGTTTATGAATTCTAAAATAAAACAAGCACAAAAGGAAGGTTATTCTGTAGGAGATATATCTGCAGGTCTTTCATATTCTGTTATTAAAAATGCTATTCAAAAGGTTATGAAAGTAAGAGATGTTGAGACTTTAGGTGACCATATCGTTGTACAAGGTGGAACTTTCTATAATGATGCAGTTCTTCGTGCTTTTGAACTAATAGTTGGTAAAAATGTTGTAAGACCAGATATTGCAGGTTTAATGGGTGCTTATGGTATGGCTCTTTTATCTAAAGAACAATATGAAGCAAATCTTGATATGGAATATAGATCTACTATTTTAAAAGAAGACGAACTAGATAAATTAGAAATTAAAGTTACACATACCCGTTGTGGTATTTGTGAAAACCATTGTAAATTAACAATTAATAAATTTAGTAATGGTCAAATACATGTATCTGGTAACCGTTGTGAAAGAGGAGCTGGTGCAATTACAAAGAAAAAAGATTTACCTAATTTAGTTCAATATAAATATAAGAGAATATTTGATTATAAACCACTAGAAGAGCAATATGCTACAAGAGGAACTATTGGTATCCCTAGGGTTTTGAATATGTATGAGGATTATCCTTTCTGGTTTACTTTCCTAACTAGCTTAGGTTTTAGAGTAATTATTTCAGAAAAGAGTACTCGTGCAACTTATGAAAAAGGTATGGAGTCAATGCCTTCTGAATCTGTTTGTTATCCTGCTAAACTTTCTCATGGGCATGTTGAAAGTTTATTAGAACAAGGTATTAAAACAATATTCTATCCTTGTATTCCATATTCTAGAAAAGAATATGAAAAAGCAGATAACCATTACAACTGCCCTATTGTTATTTCTTATTCAGAGGTTTTAAAAAATAACGTAGAAGACTTAAAAGCTCCTGGTGTTAAGTTTATTAACCCATTCTTACCTTTAGATAAGAAAAACCTTGTTAAGAAAATATTAGAATTAGATGAATTTAAAGAATATAACTTTACAAAAGCAGAATTAAATGAAGCTGCTGATAAAGCTGAAGCTGAATATCAAAAATGTAAAGAAGACATTAGAAGAAAAGGTACAGAAACTGTTAAATACATAGAAGAAAATAATCTTAAAGGAATTGTTCTAGCAGGGCGTCCTTATCACGTAGACCCTGAAATTAATCATGGTATTGATACTTTAATTACTTCTCTTGGTTTATGTGTTTTAACAGAAGATAGTGTTTCTGACAAAGCTGAAGCAAAGAGACCTCTAAGAGTTGTAGACCAATGGGTATTCCATGCAAGACTTTATGCTGCTGCTGATTTTGTAGGTAAGCATGATAATCTAGAATTGGTACAATTAAATTCATTTGGTTGTGGTGTAGATGCTGTTACAACAGACCAAGTAGAAGAAATTTTATCTAGCTATGGTAAAATGTATACATTAATTAAAATAGATGAAGTAAATAACTTGGGTGCTGTTCGTATTCGTATTCGTTCTCTTCTTGCTAGTATGAAGAAACGTGAACAAGAAAAAATAGAAGCAAAAGGTGATGGTGATTACGGAATTCACAAAAAGATATTTACTAAAGAAATGAAAAAAGAATATACTATTTTATTCCCACAAATGGCACCTATACATTTTGAGCTTTTAGAAACTGCTGCTAGAGCTTCTGGGTATAATATTGAACTATTAAGGAATTGTACTCAAAAAACAGTTGATACTGGTTTAAAATATGTAAATAATGATGCTTGTTATCCATCTATATTAGTTACAGGTCAAATGATTGAAGCTCTTCAATCTGGTAAATATGATGTTAATAAAACTGCTTTAATTATTTCACAAACTGGTGGTGGATGTAGAGCTACAAACTACATTGGATTTATTAGAAAGGCTTTAAAAGATGCTGGCTTTCCAAATGTTCCAGTAATTTCTTTAAACTTTGTTGGTATGGAAAAAATGCCAGGATTTAAACTAACAGTTCCTCTTATTGAAAGATTATTTAAAACTGTTGTTTATGCTGACCTTTTACAAAAAATGCTAACTAAGAACAGAGCTTATGAGGTACATAAAGGTGAAACTAAAGAATTATTTGATAAGTGGATGGATAAATGTAAAAAATTACTTACAAAATCAACTAATAAAGAATTTAAACAAAGTATTTATGATATTGTAAATGATTTTGAAAAAATAGAATTAGATACTTCTGTAGAAAAACCTAAGGTTGGTATTGTAGGAGAAGTTTTAATTAAATATCACCCATTTGGTAATAACCATGTTGCAGATATTTTGGAACAAGAAGGGGCTGAAGTTGTTTTACCTGACTTTATGGGATTTGCTAAATTTATGGCTACACATAAAATTACATTTAATAAGTTATTAAACACTAATAAAACTTCATCTAAAATTAGTAAAATTGCTATTAAATTAATTGATATATTAGAAAAAGATGTTAAAATTGCTTTAGCAAATTCTAAGAAAGGATATTTACAACCTTGTGACATTTGGCACTTAGAAGATAAAGTTAAAGATATTTTATCTATTGGTAATCAAACTGGTGAAGGCTGGTTCTTGACTGCTGAAATGATTGAATATATTGAGCATGGTATTCCAAATATTGTATGTGTTCAACCATTTGCTTGTCTTCCTAACCACGTTGTTGGTAAAGGTGTTATCAAAACTATACGTAGTAAATATCCTGAAGCTAACATCTCTCCTATTGATTATGACCCAGGTGCAAGTGAAGCTAACCAAACTAACAGAATCAAACTTCTTATGACTGTTGCTAAAGATAATTTAAAGGCTAAACAAAGAAGAAAAGAAGCTATAGACAAAGAAAACGAAGAAATTAAAGAAAAACCTAATGTCCTTAATACTAAATAAAAGTTAAACAAATTTAACTAATCTGAAGTGAACCCAAATTATTAGACAAAAAGTTTGATAAGATGGGTTTATTTTTACTTTGTTTGACATATTATGTAAAATGAAGTAAAATATTATTGTGTTATGCCATATGGCAAAGTACTTTGAAAAGTGATAATTTACAAACAAAGGAGGCAATTATGCGGAAATTTTTTAGTTGTATTGTTAAAATTCTTTCTAATATTGGAGCCACACTTTTAACAATTTTATTTTTTTTAGGTATTGCAGGCATTACTTTACTTTTGGCATTTCTTTATTATGCCATAAGTAAATTTATTATTTTGATATCTGCGATACAACCCCTTTGTTCCTGGATAACAACAGAAATAGCTGATGGAATTCCTATAGGTTCAATAGTATGGTTTATAATTTGTTTTGCTTTTTCAATCTTCTCTCTCCATCTTGTATTTAATGACGGATCACCAGATAATTCTAATTCTTCATATAATAACAAATCTACAACTTCTAATAAAAATCATCATACTAGTAGTGGTTTTTATGATGGATGTGGAAATTGGCGAACCTGGGAAAGTTCGTACCAAGACGCTCAAGGAAATTGGAGAATTCCAGGCTCTCCCTTTATTGATGGACAAGGTAAATTACGTAATCCCAATGAACCATGGCAGGATGCTGAGGGAAATTATTACTATCCTGATAAACCATTCAAAGACGGTAAAGGTTATTGGAGACAATAAATAATTTTTATTTACGCATAGGCTAATTCTATATTCACCTAAATTATCATTTTTCACCCTTAAGTAGACAAACTGTTTACTTAAGGGCTTTATTTTAATATGTACTTTTCTTTTTTATATAAAAGAATTATTTTTTTATTGAACGTTATTATTTTTTATGTTATATTTAATTTAAGAAAATTTTAAGGAGATACACAAATGAATTACTATAAAATATTAGAAGTAGATAAAGATGCTTCTCCCGAAGTAATAGATAAAGCATATAGGACTTTGGTTAAAAAATATCATCCAGACTTACAAGAATCCAATATGAAGCAAAAAGCTGAGGAAAAGATAAAGTTAATCAATGAAGCATATAAAGTACTTTCCAATCCCGATAGTAGATCCAGCTATGACGAAATATTAAAGCAAAAGGAATTTTCAGAAGAAGATTATAATAGAATATCAAAAGAAAATGAACAATTGCATAATGAAATAGAAGATTTGAAAAACAAAGAAATTAATACATATTCTAATATAAATAATCCTTATCAACCCAATCATTCTTTACAAGATGATGCATCTCATTCACAACATATAAATCAGTTAGAATATGAAAACGAACTAGAACAAGCAAGACAAAAAGCTTATCATGATGCATATATACAAGACCTAAAAAACAGAGGATATAAAATTAGATATAAAAAAACGATAAAAGATTATTTTAAAAATTTCCTTGCTCTAGTTATTACAATTGCTATTTTATTTATTCTTTGGCAAATACCTTTTATACAAAACTTCTTTAAAAACATGTACAATGAAAATCCTATTTTACAAGCTATAATAAATTTGTTCATTTAATAGCATGAACTAAGAAAATAAACAACTCCAATTCTTTGGTACTAAAATTTAAATTTAGTACCAACTTTTTTATAAAGATATGTTTTCAATTTTCATTTAATTCTTAAAAGCATATATTATTTTTTATTACAGAACAAAATCGGAAAGTAAACTTTCCGTCCTTTGCACTAATTTAAATTTAGTGCAAAAGTTTTTATAAAGATGTTGTTTTTAAGTTTCCACCTGATTTTATTTAGGCAACCCTAAATATGTTACTTTTTGGTATGTTAGACATGAGGATAGCAAAAGAATTGAAGAAACTATACATGCTTATGAATTTATTAAAAGACTTATTATACATATTTATGATAAATATTTTAATGTTGTTCGATATTATGGTCTTTATGCTAAAAAACATAAATTTTCAGATAAATTTGTCTACATGCTTAAGCCTCATGTTGCTAAATTTAAAAAACAGCTTAAAAACTGGAGATGTCGTATTGAACTTTATTTTCACTATGACCCTCTCAAATGTTCTTGTGAGCACACTTTTCACCTTTACTATATTGTTAAAAAGTCGTATGATACTTCATAATTCATAAGTTGATTTTCTACATATACAAATTTTATTATACTAATTGTATTCCTACTAAAATTGTTCTTCAAATGGATATAACTGAACCTAGTCGTCCTTCCTATCCTCCTTGTGAAAAGTGTGGTAGCTTAATAAAACCAGTTTATTTCGTTGGATATACTGATATTAAATGCACTTACAATAGCAATTAATCATTTACATATATTACCATTTGCCATTTTTATTAAGGTTTATTTACTATGTCTTTATTTTTTATTCTCATATAGCCAAAATTTTCGATTTTTCCTATACTATAAAAAAGAGGGCAATAACCCTCCTAAAAGATTCTGTCAAATAATGTTTTAGACTTCTTTTTTATAATTCTATCTATTATTAGAAATAATATCATAAATATAAATATTTCTATTACTAATGTTAATCTTACATTTACGTCTTTAAAAATATTAGATAAATATAAATATATAAGTATCATTATTATTGTTAAGGCATATTGAAATGACTTGTTATCGTTTCTCTTCAGTACAGAATGCTCTGAATTCCAATTCAAATATGGCCTTTTTAAATCAACTATAAGCATTAAATAACTATTTATTAAGTTAATAAATATAGATATTATAAATATCAAAATAATATTGACTAATCCTATTTTAGAAACATAAATATATATTACAGACAAAACAATAATTGAAACAATAATGTTTAATGCAACTTGTAATACATTTTTGTATAAAAATTGTTTATAATAACTAATAGGAATATATTTCACAAATATTGCGCTTTTCCCCTCTCTTGATATCGCTGTAAGAGATAAATTTGATAAAGAAAATACGCATTGTAATATTCCCAATATCACACAAATCATCTCTGTATTGAAATCCATAGAGGCAAAACTTTCTCTTATAGTTTCATCTGATTGTATAACTGAATCCATAGTAGGTATTAAAAGATTTGCAATTATAATTATACTTACTAATATCATTATTACCGGAAAAATTGTCTGCATAAAAAATATTGGCTGTTTAAATAACATTTTTATTTCTTTTTTTATATAATCTAAACCTATTTTATTTTTTCTAGTTTTAATTACGTTTTTCTTTTTATGTGATAAACTCCATTTTCTTTTTGTTGCTGTTAAACTTTTTAACACTATTTTTAAATAGGATTTTTGCACTAAAAATACGAATATTACTGCTGATAGTATATCTATAATTAATAAACTTGATATGTTTTTTATTTTCTCTACTAAATCCGTACCTGTTAATATATATGATATTGATTTAATTAAAAAATTTGGCTCCCTCAAACTATCAAAACTACCAATACTACTACTTTCTATTAGTAACAATACCATTATTAATATAAAGCTAATTATATTTTGCAAAACATTTTTATTTTTTATAAAACTAAACATTTTCATAAGTATTATTACACAAAAACCTATGCTTATTACAAATATTATAGGTAATAATAATAATACCAATATTAGCCACATAAAATAGAAAAAATTAGTATAGTTCAAAAAGTCATATAAAATAAGTGGAATACTAAAAACTATTTCTGTTAAATACGTCATTGCCAATATCGTATTTATTTTTGCAATTAATAATTCCTTTGAACTTATTGGTAACGGCAAAATAAACTCTAAGTCTCTTGAAAAAAATAATACATTCGTGCAAATTACAGTAACTTGAAACATTAATAATATTGTTAAAAATACAAAATATATATTTATAAATGTTTCTGGTGATCCAACAGATATGAAGAAATCTATTCCTTTATAACTAATATATATTAGTACTCCTAATAGAAGTACTAATATCCAAAAATATATAGATTTCTTATTTAGTTTTCCTTTATTTTTATCTACTATGTTTGTACTTTGACAAAAATCTTTTATAAAGATTTTTGTCAAAGCTTTTATTTTTTTTAACATTTTCTTCTCCCATTTTATTCAAAACTAAATGACATTACAAAATCTGTACCTTCTTTTAATTGCATAATAACTGTTAAATTTTTCTCTTCTGCTGCTCTTCCTACATCACTTTTAATCTTAGTTTTATATATATATGTACTTCCTTCATTGTTAATATCTACATTTGCTGTAGTATTAAGATTATAACTAAAGAAATTTGTATCTACATATTCTTTAAATTTGTCTAATGTATCAAAATTATTTTGTTTAAAAGTATCGTCTAATACTTCATATGCATG
>CALXFC010000067.1 GCA_944387485.1 uncultured Clostridia bacterium | reverse complement strand
GTCCGAATTAACGCCTGTGGAGATAGTAGGTTACGAGGTCGATGAAGCAGGAAGCCCATTGGCTTTAGACAATGGGTAGTTCACACTAATTTTTAAATATTGATTAATGTATTGACACAGAAGAACAATTATTATATTATAATAAATATAAAGACTAAGAGCAAAAAGCTCCTAGTCATATGGTTGTTAGTTGGTTTGAGATTTATCTAAGTTATTAGGATAAATCTCAAATTTTCTTTTTACGGATTCGTACTTAAAAGAATATTTACTTTTAGAACAAATATGTACTAATGCACATAGACCGTAAAAAGAAAATGCCAACTCCTACTAACCAGTTAAAAATAGTATTTAGTATGTTAGTTCTTCCTTCTTTAGTATTTATACCTCTGAAATATAAAAATAAACATATAAATAAATTAATTTAATAATTGTAAAAAAATATCTAGTTTGGTATAATATTAATTGTAAAAAGTTTATATTGAAGTAGAGGGAAGTATAAATGAAGGAATTATATATAGTAACAGGAGCAAATGGATTTTTAGGAAATAATATAGTAAGAAAATTATTAGAAAAGAATTTAGAAGTAAGATGTTTAGTACTTCCAAATGATAAAACAGATGCCTTAGAAGGATTAAATTGTAAGATATATAGAGGAGATGTAACTAAAAAAGAAACTTTAGAAGAGATTTTTAATGTTGATTCTGAAACAGAGCTTTATGTAATACATTGTGCAGCAATTGTATATATAAAGTCTAAGTATAATCCTAAAGTTATGGAAGTAAATTATAATGGAACAAAAAATATTGTAGATAAAGTGTTGGAGAAAAAAGCTAAACTTGTTTATGTAAGTAGTGTACATGCAATAACAGAAAAACCAAATGGTGAGAAAATGACAGAAATAACAGATTTTGATGAAAATAAAGTTGTAGGTTTATATGCAAAATCAAAAGCAAGAACAGCTAAAATGGTATTAGAAGAAGTAAGAACAAAAGGATTAGACGCTTGTATAGTTCATCCATCTGGAATAATAGGCCCAAACGATTATAGCGATACACATCTAACACAATTAATATTAGACATAGCAAATGGAAGTCTAAGAGCTTTTGTTAAAGGTGGATATGATTTTGTAGATGTAAGAGATGTAGCAGAGGGGATAATTAGTAGCTGTAAGAATGGTAAAAAAGGTGAATGTTACATATTATCTAATAGATATGTAGATGTAAAAGAGTTAGTAGATTTAATTAGTAAAACAGTAGGAGTAAAGAAAATAAAAACACTGTTACCTATGTGGATTGCAAAACTTACTGCACCATTTTCAGAAATGTATTACAAAATAAGAAAAGAGCCACCTTTATATACTAAATATTCACTTTATACTTTAACATCAAATTCTAATTTCTCAAATGAAAAGGCTAAGAAGGAGCTGGGATATAAAAATAGAAGTATTGAAGAAACAATAAAAGACACTGTAAAATGGTTAAGAGAAAATAATAAAATGAAATAGGAGAATTTTTATGAACATTTTAGTTGCAATAAATAAAAAATATGTAAGGCAATTAAATATTTTATTAAAATCAATTGAATATTCAAATAATGAAGAGAATTTTAATATATATATATTACATAAGAATTTAGATAAAGAAGATATGGAGAATATCATAGAAAGTCTAGATTTGTCTAGATTTAAAATTAATGATATAAAAATACCTAAATGTGAAATTGATAAATTTCCTGTCTTTGAAAAAAGGTATTCAGAAGAAATTTATTTTAGATTATATGCTAGCAAATACCTACCAGAAGATATTGATAGAGTCTTGTATTTAGATGCTGACACATTAGTTATTAACAATTTAAGAGAATTATATGAGACGGATTTTGAAGGTAATTATTTTGTTGCGGCAACACATATAAAAAAAGTACTTCATAAAATAAATGAAATAAGATTAGACATAAAAGAAGATGAACCATACATAAATACAGGAGTTCTTTTAATAAATTTGAAAGCTTTAAGAAAAGTAGACGTAGAGGAAAAAGTTAAAAAGTTTATAAAAGATAATAAAAAGAAATTGTTATTACCAGACCAAGATATTGTTGCAACACTTTTTGGTGATAAGATAAAATTGGTAGATGAATTAAAATATAATTTAGGCGAGAGAGCTTGGAAATTATACAATTTAAACAATCCAAAAAGTAAGATAACATTAAGGTGGATAAGAAATAATACAGTAATAATACATTATTATGGAAGAAACAAACCTTGGAACAAGGATTATATTGGAACTTTGGATTGTTTTTATAAAAAAACATTGAAAATGATAAGAAAAAATAAAAGGAAGAAAATATTAATATTATCATGTGGAACTGGTGGAGGGCATAATTCAGCAGCTATGGCTGTAAAACAAGCTTTGAATGATAAAGGAGTAAGAGCTGATTTTAAAGAATATCTAGAAATTACAAGGCCTAGATTAAAAGATAAAGTAAATAATTTATATATAAGTTCAACAAGTAATGAAGGAAAGGTATTTAAAAGAATTTATAATCTAGGTGAGTTATACCAAAAAACAAAACTAAAATCACCAGTTTATAGTTTAAATTGGTTAAATAGAAATAAATTATATGAGTATATAGAAAATAATTGGTATGATTATATAGTTACAACTCATTTGTTTGCAGCACAGGCACTTACTGCAATAAAAAAGGAACATAACATACATTTTGTTGCAATTGCAACAGATTATGTAAGTGTGCCTTTCTGGGAAGAAACTAATCCAGATTATTTAGTAATTCCTAGTAATGATTTAAAAAAAGATTTTGTAGAAAAAGGAATAAAAGAAGAAAAATTATTACCTTTGGGTATTCCAGTTCAACGAGAATGTAGTGAAGATTATAATAAGGATAATATAAGAAAAGAGCTAGGATTAAAATTAGATGAAAAATATGTGTTAGTTTTAACTGGTAGTATGGGATTTGGTAATATAGATAATTTAGTAAAAGAATTAATAAAAGGAATAAAAGATTGTAATTTCATTATCTCATGTGGTAAAAATAAGAAATTATTAGAAGAATTAAAAGATAAATATAAAAATGTAAAAGAATTACCTTTTACAAGAAAATTGAATCTTTATATAAAAGCAGCAGATGTAGTTTTAACAAAGCCTGGAGGATTAACTACAACAGAAATAGCAACAATAGGTAAGCCTTTTATACATACAATGCCAATACCAGGATGTGAAAACTATAATGCCAATTTCTTCCAAAGTAGAAAAATGTCGATTAAATGTGATATAATAGAAGAGGTAGTAGAAAATACAAAAAAGCTTTTATATGATGAAAGTTTACAAAAAGAAATGGTAGAAAACCAAAGAAAATATATAAACAGAAATGCAAGTTATGATATAGCAGATTTAGTAATAAAAGAAATGGGAGATTAGGTGGATGTTAAAAAGATTTATTAATGAATCTATAGCTAAAAGCTTGGATGATGTAGAAGAATTAGAAAATTTAGAGGATATTCAAGATGAAAATGAACATATAATAGATTTGTGGGAACCTTTAGAATTTGATATAGATGAGAATTATGAATATGTTTCTAAAAGTAAAATATTTTCTTTACTGTCAAATGGATTATATTATGGAATAGCATTTCCTATTTTAAAGATTTTAATGAAAATAGTGTACGATTTTAAAATTGAAGGAAAAGAAAATATTAGAAACTTGAAAGAAGGAGCAGTAACTGTATCAAATCATGTATTATTTTTGGACTGTGCAATGGTAGGATTAGCTTATGGTTTAAAAAAGGTATATTTTACAACTCTAGAAGGTAGTTTTAAAATTCCATTTGTTAGAAAATTAATAAAATTATTAAGAGCTATTCCTATACCAGAAAGTGTGAAAAATAGAGAATATTTTATGAAAGCAGTAGATAATGTCTTAAAAGAGGAGAAAAGTGTACATTTTTATCCAGAGGCAGCATTGTTTCCATATTTTAATAAAATTAGACATTTTAAAAATGGGGCTTTTGACTTTGCTGTAAGAAATAATAAACAAGTTGTTCCAATGGTAATTACTTTTAGAGAACCAAAAGGAATTAGGAAAATATTTAAAAAGAAAAAAGATGTTACCTTAACTGTTTTAGAACCAATAAAGCCTCCTGAAAAAGGGAATACTAAGCAAAAAATAGAAGCTTTAAAAAATCAAGTATATAATGAAATGAAAAATGTAAATAATAAAAAATATAAGGAATGCATATAGCATTCCTTAATTAATCTCCAAAAACATCAAAAATATCTTCTAGGAAAGATTCTCTTTTTTTCTTACGAGGATATTTTTTCTTATCATAATATTTATCAGAATAGTATTCATCTTTTTTATATTTTCTGTCGTAATCTTTTTCGTAGTTTCTATCATAATCTCTTTCATCTCTGTAACTTTCTCTTTTTCCATAATGTGAATCATTGTAACTTACTTCTTTTTCTATTAGTTTTTCAAGTTCACCTCTGTCAAGCCAAATACCACGGCATTCAGGACAATAGTCAATTTCTACACCTTTCTTTTCTGACATTAATAATGTAACATCTTTACAAACTGGACATTTCATATTAAGTTCCTCCTAACCTTTTTAAAAAATTATAACATGAGTATAATATATATAGCAATAAATATATGTGAAATGTATGTAAATTTTTATAAAAGACTTGACTTAGAGTACACTCTAAGTGATATATAATATATAGTAAAAAAAGGAGGAATATAATTATGGTAGAGGAAAAACATGGAGGAATGTTTGGAATGGGAGAACCAAACACAGCATATAGTAAATATTTTATAGGACAAAGTTATTTAAAACCATTAACAAAACCAGGTTCATCTGTAGTATCAATAGCAAATGTAACATTTGAACCAGGATGTAGAAATAATTGGCATATTCACCACGCAAAATCAGGTGGAGGACAAATTCTTATATGTGTTGAAGGAGAAGGTTGGTACCAAGAAGAAGGAAAAGAAGCACAAAGTTTAAAACCAGGAGATGTAGTAGTAATTCCAGCAAATGTAAAACATTGGCATGGAGCTAAAAAAGATAATTGGTTTAGTCATTTGGCAGTAGAAGTACCAGGAGAAGAAACATCAAACGAATGGTGTGAGCCAGTAACAGATGAAGAATATAATAAATTATAATATTGTATATAGGAAAAGAAGGAATAAAAATTATGACAATAGCAGAAGTGAGTAAAAAATATAATTTAACACCAGATACAATAAGATATTACGAAAAAGAAGGATTAATACCAAGAGTTCCAAGAAATAAAAGTGGAATAAGAGATTTTGATGAAAATTCATGTAGATGGATAGAATTTATAAAGTGTATGAGAAATGCAGGATTATCAATAGAAGTATTAAGTAAATATGTAAAATTAATGGGAGAAGGACCTAAAACAGCTAGTGAAAGGAAAAAATTATTAGAGGACCAAAGAGATATTTTATTAAAAAAACAAAAAGATATAAATGAGACAATAGAAAGAATAAACCATAAAATACAAATATATGATGATATAGTAAAAGGAAAAAGGGAGGACTATAAATTAGAACCCTAAACTTTTGAATAATAAATATTAATAAAGAAAGGGAAGGTGATTACTTTGGAAAAAGCTAAAGTATATTTTACAAAGAAAATAACACCAGAATCAATGATTAAACTTTATGAAACATTAGGAGTAAAGTTGACTGGAAAAGTTGCAGTAAAATTACATTCAGGAGAAGAAGGGAACCAAAACTATTTAAGACCAGAATTTGTAAAACAAATGGTAGAACATGTAGATGGAACAGTTGTAGAATGTAATACGGCTTATGAAGGAGCAAGAAATTCGACTGAAAAACATAAAAAATTATTAGAAGAACATAATTGGAATAAATATTTTAATGTAGATCTAATGGATGAAGAAGGACCAGATAAAGTATTAGAGATACCAAATGGAAAAATATTAAAAGAAAATTTTGTAGGAAAAGATATAGATAATTATGATTCAATGCTTGTATTGTCACATTTTAAAGGACATCCTATGGGAGGATATGGTGGAGCTTTAAAACAATTATCAATAGGATGCGCTTCATCAGAAGGAAAAGCATGGATACATTCAGCAGGACAAAGCAAAGACCAATTTAAAATATGGGATAATTTACCAGAGCAAGATAAATTTTTAGAGTCAATGGCAGATGCTGCATCATCAGTTCACAACTTGTTTAAGGGAAGAATTGTATATATAAATGTTATGAAAAACTTATCTGTTGATTGTGATTGTTGTGCAGTTGCTGAAGACCCTTGTATGAAAGATGTAGGTATTTTAATATCTACAGACCCAATTGCAATAGATAGAGCTTGTATGGATTTAGTAGAACAATCAGATGATCCAGGAAAAGAACATTTCTTAGAAAGAGTAAAATCAAGAAATGGAACACATACAATAGAAGCAGCAGAAGAATTAGGTTTTGGAACAACTAATTATGAATTAATTAATATAGATTAAATAATAAAAACACATTTTTCGATAAATTAAGAATAGTTTTTGAAAAAAGACTATTCTTTTTTGTTGTTTTATGATATATTAAAAAAGTACATAAAAAAATTAATGTTTTTTAGGAGGAGCAATGAAAGAAGAAAAATATAAAGGGTTATCAAATGCTGAAGTAGAACAATTAACAGCTCAAGGAAAAGTAAATGTAAGTGATAATAATAATTTAAAATCAAATTGGCAGATAATAAAAGATAATGTATTTACGTTATTTAATTTATATAACTTAATAATTGCAATAGCATTATTGCTAGTTGGAGCATATACAAATACATTTTTCTTTTTAATTATTACAATAAATGTGTTAATTGGAATAATACAAGAAATACATGGAAAAAATTTAGTAAAAAAATTATCAATATTGACAGCATCTAAAACGACTGTAATAAGAGATGGAAAAGCACAAGAAATTGAAATAGAGAAAGTAGTTTTAGGTGATACTATAGTATTAAAGCAGGGAGACCAAATACCATCAGACAGTTATGTAATAGATGGTGAAATAGAAGTAAATGAAGCACTGCTTACAGGAGAATCTGATTTAATTGTTAAAAATGTGGAAGATAAATTACTTTCAGGAAGTTATGTGGTTTCTGGTAAATGTTATGCAATTGTTGAAAAAGTTGGAGAAGATAATTTTGCAAACCAAATAATTAGTGCAACTAAAAAACATAAAGATAATAATTCAGAATTAATAAATTCTATGAAAAAAGTTACAAAATTTACAAGTTTTGTAATAATACCAGTTGGAGTAATATTATTTATCCAAGCTTATTTTATAAGAGAAACAGTACTTCCAGAGTCAGTTATTGCAACAGCAGCAGCACTTCTTGGAATGCTTCCAAAAGGATTAGTACTTTTAATTACAATAGCACTAGAATCAGGTGTAATTAAACTTGCTAAAAAAGAAGTATTAGTACAAGAATTATATAGTATAGAGTCTTTAGCACATATTGATACAATATGTTTAGATAAAACTGGAACAATAACACAAGGAAAAATGAAAGTATCAGAAGTTAAGCTATATGATGAAAATATTATGCCAAAACCTTTTAATGATATGATGGTAGCTTTTGTAAATGGAATGGATGATACAAACTCAACATTTAGGGCATTAAGAAATCATTTTAAAGGTGATATAAATTATGAAAAAATAGACAATGTCCCATTTTCATCTGAAAGAAAATGGAGTGCAATTTCATTTAAAGAAGAAGGTTCTGTAATAGTTGGTGCACCAGAAAGATTATTTGAAAAATCTGATAAAGAGATGCCAGAAAGAATAATAGAACTACAAAAAAATGGAAAAAGAGTTTTAGCAATAGGGTATTCTAAAGAGCAAGTTAAAGATGATGAATTACCAAACTTAGATGTAGTTGCATCTGTAATATTAGAAGATCCACTAAGAAGAAATGCAAAAGAAATGCTAGGATATTTCAAAGAACAAGGTGTAGATGTTAAGATAATTTCAGGAGACAATGCACTTACAGTATCTAATATTGCAAAAAGAGCAGGATTAGAAGATTATGAATCATATATAGATTTATCAACAATAAGTACAGATGCTGAAATAGTAAACTTAGTTGATAGATATAGTATTTTTGCAAGAGTATTACCACATCAAAAAAGCATTATTGTAAAAGCACTTCAAGCTAAAAATCATAAAGTTGCAATGACAGGTGATGGTGTAAATGATGTTATAGCTCTTCGTGAATCAGATTGTAGTATAACACTTCCAGATGCTTCAGATGCAGCAAAACAAGTATCTCAAATAGTACTTCTAAATTCAGATTTTAGTGTATTGAAAGATGTATTAATGGAAGGAAGAAGAGTTGTAAACAATATAACAAATGTTGCTAGAATATTCTTTATTAAAACAATATATTCAGTACTACTATCATTGTTCTGCATAATAACAAACACAGCATTCCCATTTATACCAATACAAATAACATTAAT
>CALXFC010000066.1 GCA_944387485.1 uncultured Clostridia bacterium | reverse complement strand
TATCTAAATTTTACTGTTACATCATTTACATTTTTTCTATATAATTCTACTTTTACAATTTGCTCTGGGTCATCATATGGCTGATGTCCTGTTTCTGTTATTTGTTGATTTCCATCTTTATCTATTACTATTGCTTGTGTTACCCATTTTCTTAAACTTAAGTCAAATACCTTTACTACTACTTTCTCAAAATCATCATCATCTTGTTGTCCTGGTATATAATCTCCTGATACATCATCTTTATAGTTTGGTAACTCTTCATCTCCTGGAAGTTCAACATTATCCTCTTGTGAATCTCTATCTGTTGTAGGTTCTTTGTTTTCATCTTGATATTCTGTTATATCTGCTATATTAGTTATGTTTTCACTCGTTGGTACATTATCTACAATTCTACACATAATTGGAACTTCAACATATGATAATGAATATATTCCTGCTTCATTTTTCTCTGCTGCATTTATTAAACTATTTTCTAAATATCTTGTAGTAACAGTTCTTCCATCTTCTGATACTTCCCATCCATATTGTTCATTATATTCGTTATCTACAAATTCTAAATATGGTGGTAAGTGATCTTTTATTTCTGCTGCATATCCTGCCATTTCACCTTCATTATATACTCTTAACATATATACAACATAATCATTTGGTTGTACAATTACAGGTTCTTTAGTATGATTATAAATCGCTGTTGTTATCATGTTACCATTTGCGTCTGTTGTATTAAGTAAAGATGTATCTACTACTGGTGCTCTTGTATATGAACCATCTGCATTTGTTAGATATTCTCCAGCTTCTACATTTTCATCATTGCTTACTGCTACTATGAATTTTCTTAATGCTAAGTCAAATGATTGTAAAATTATGCTATCATAATCTTCATCATCTTCATATTTTACCCATTCTTCTGTATCAGAATCTCTATCATCTACTGGTTCTCCATTTTCATTTGTATCTTCTGATATGGCTGCTTCATTTCTTATTGTTTCTCCTGATACATTATCTGATATAACTTTTAATTTTACAGATACTTCTAAATAATGTAAATCTTCTTCTGTCTTAGTTCCATCATTTGAACCAAATGCTGGGATTAAATTTCCTCCTATTGTTGTTTCTTTATTCTTTGATAAATAGTCCGTAGAAATTTGAATTATTCTTTCTCCTGATTCATCATATACAAAATTTCCCCATAAATAATTTTGGTTAAATTCAATTGCTTCTTTTTCTGCATCTGTTAAGTTTGAATCATTTTGTAAATCTTCTCCTTCTAGTTCTGACCATAGAAATTCTAATCCTTCTGGTATATCTTCTGTAATTTCTGAAGCATAACCGTCAATTGTTCCTTCATTATATACTCTGAATGTATATGTAATTATATCACCTTTCTTAACAGCAACTGGCTCTTTGCTTAATTGATAATCTCCTGTAGTTATAATGTTTCCATCTTCTCCTATTGTATTTAAATCACTTACATCTACACTTTCAATTCTTTCTGGTACATTTTGATTATTTATTTGTGTAATTCTTTTTATTAATTTTAAGTCAAATGATTGTGGCATTAAAACTAATTTTTCAAAGTCATCATCATCTTGCTGTCCTTTATAATAATAATCTGAATCTGTTAAATCGTCTTTATTTTCATTTCCTTGATACTCTTCCATAGTATCTTTATTAACATCTGGCGTAGTTGCTGGCTCTGAGTCTATATCTTGTCCTTCTTCTGTTGTGATTGTTATATCATCTTCTGCATTATACTCTTCTGAAATCCAAGCAACATTTGTTAGTACTGTTGTATTAGATTCACTTGGCTGTGCTACTACTTCACACTTTATTGTAATTGTCTCTGAACTTGGATCTCCTGTTCCTGTATATGCTGGTAAATTTTCTTCGTTTCCATCAATTCTTACTAATGTTACTCTATTATCTCCATTTTCATCATATGATTCTAATTCAAAATTTCCGCTTACAACACTATCAAATCTTAATCCTGTTGGTAATTGGTCAACTATTTTAGTTGCACGTCCTTCTTTTTCTCCTTCATTATAAATAGTAATATTATATGTAACCATGTCTCCTGTTTCTATTAAAACTGGATCTTTTCTATGATTATATGTTGCTGTTGTTCCATTTTGTAATGTAGATTCATCTATATTAGGTACTCTTGAATTTGCTAAATCTTCATCATTTATTTGTGTTATATATTTTCTTAATGCTAAATCAAATGGTTCTTCAGGCTTTACTGTTAATTCAACCTCACTTGATTCATCATCTTTTTCTGGTATCATTACCGGTTGTTCTTCACCATTATTTCCTGATGTCCATAATGTAAGTGTTTTAGTACTATAATTAATCTTAATGTTTATTGATAATGTTGATACATCATCTGTATCTACTGATATATAAAAATCTTCTCCTACTAAATCTTTTACTGTTTTTCCATCTTCTACTGGTTGTTTATTACTATCTAATAATGTATAATCATTTATTTCAGTTTCACCATTTTTAACTGTAAAATCTATTGTATAAGGTAAGTTTGAATTTTCTGTTATATTAATTGGTCCTAATATATAACTTCCATTTGATTCTTCATAATTTAATGTTGTTGTATTTACTTTAGCTGGTGCTTCTGTAGAAGTTGTTTCTGATTCTGAATAATTACTTGCATTTTCTGTTGCTGTTTTTATTAAATAATTATATAAAATTTCAGCTTGTTGTTGTCTTTGGCGTCCTTCACCTGCTTCTTGATTATAACCTAATAAACTTCTATAAGTTTCTCCATCTAATGTGTAATTTAACCATCCTGTATTACCTGTCTTATCATATTTGCCTTCTACTTCATCATCATAATTTGTAAAATACCATATAGCTGCTTGCTGTACTGCTGCTATATCATCTCTTGTTAAAATAGCACTAACATATTGTGGATCTGTTTCGATTCCTGCTGCCTCTAAATACGCCTCTTTTTCAGCTTCATCATTTTCATCATCTATTAAATACATCATATCTGCTAAAGCAAGTAAAGCATCATATGTATTTACTGTTCCATATTCATTTGTAATCTCTCCATTTACAACGCTTGTCATTGGAGGGACATTAGTTCCGATATCATTTCTTTCTGTTTTCATATTATAAAAAATATTATATGTAGCAGATTTATGTGTATCACTAAATCCCACTCCTGACTTTACACAATATATATTTTTATTTCCATCTGCCTTTACAGGGTCATTATCTCCTGGTCCTGTATGCTCTTGTATATTCCAAATTTTAGCTCCATAACCTTCCGTACCATTTGTATTTGGATCTCCAATTGCATATCCCATATTAGGAGTATCATTTGTTCTTATCTCAGTAACTCCTAAATATAATGGTGTATTAGCTTGCGTTGCAACAACCTTTGTTGGCAATAAGCTAACTAAAATTAGTACAATTAGGATTATTCCGCTTAATAATAAACTTTTTCGGTTCATATTTTTCCTCTCCTTTTTCTTCTTATAAATATCCTACTGTATATTATTTTACTAGTTTTTTTTTAATAGTCAATAGGGTAATTTTTTAAATATTTACTTACACTTTTTTTCATGCTCTAACTCCTTACGGAAGTAATGTTTTGTAGATTAGAATTAAAAATTATCCCTACATTACAATTATATTACATTTTTGCTTCAAAATCAAGATTTTATGTGAATTTGATTTGCATTTTTGAATTTCCCTATGTTTTAGTGAATTTTAGCATTTCTAATACATTTCATATTTTTTATTTTTCTTTCATATATTTTAAATGGTGATAATATGTATGTTAAACATATAGCAAAGAAATCTCTTGTCTTATTGTTTATTGTTTTTTATGTTTTTAATTTTGCACCAACATTTGCAAGTGAAGAAAATAATCTTAATTTAAATGCCCGTTCTTGTGTTGTCTTAGATAAAACTAGTAAAAAAATCCTATTTGGAAAAAACGAGTATAATAAGGTAAAAATGGCATCTACAACAAAAATCATGACTGCAACAATAATTTTAGAAAACTGTGATTTGAATCAAACCGTTTCAGTTTCTAAAAAAGCTGCAAATACTGGCGGTTCAAGGTTAGGGCTAAAAACAGGCGATAAAATTACTATAAAAGATCTACTATATGGTCTTCTTTTAGTATCTGGAAATGATGCTGCAGTTGCCTTAGCAGAAACTTGTTCTGGTAGTGTAACAGATTTTGCTAAACTAATGAATAATAAAGCCAAAGAATTAGGTTTAAGCAGCACTCATTTTGAAACTCCACACGGCCTTGATTCTGATAATCATTATACTACCGCCTATGAACTTGCTCTCCTTACTGATTATGCCTTAAATAACAAAACATTTTTAAATATTGTAGGAACTAAACATTATACTATTACAATTAATGGCTACCCTAAATCTCTTACTAATACTAATGAATTATTAGGTAGTTTAAACGGTGTGTATGGAGTAAAAACAGGATTTACTAATGGAGCTAATCGTTGCTTAGTAACAGCTTGTAAAAGAGGCGATATGGATATTATTTGTGTTGTTTTAGGTTGCGATACAAAGAATTTTAGAACTTCTGACAGCACTAAGCTAATAAATTATGCTTTTGAAAATTTTGAATATGTCAATATAGAAGAATTAATTAATTCAGAATTTAATAATTGGAAAAAAGAACACCAAAATTATTTTTATATAGAAAAAGCTACTTCTTCAAATTTAGATATTGCTCTATCTAGTATATCAACACCAATTATTCCAATAAATAAAAGCAAAATTTCATCTTTAAAAGTAGATTTTGAAATAACTAACCATCTATACGCGCCACTATATAAGAATACAAATATAGGGAAATTTGAAATATATACAACTGATGAAATTATATTTGAAGGAACTATTTCACCTGCTATGGATGTTTATAGAAAAAATTTATTTTATTATTTAAAGGACTTTTTTAGAAATATTAATGATATTTTAAATAATGCTATTATAAATATTAGATAGAACCTACAAATTAAATTTTGTGGGTTTTTATATAGAAAGAAAAAGTTGCTACCATAATAGCAACAACTAAAATTTCAACTATAAATATTTAGTTTATTTTACATTTTCTTTTATGTAGTCAACTACGTCTCCTACTGTTACAACTTTTTCTGCATCAGCGTCTGGGATTTCTATATCAAATTCTTCTTCTAATGCCATTACTAATTCAACTATATCTAATGAATCAGCTCCTAAGTCATCTATAAAAGATGCTTCCATTGTAACTGCTGAATCAGCAACTCCTAATTGTTCAACAATGATTCCTTTTACTTTTTCTAAAACTTCCTCTGAACTCATCTTTAGAGTTCACCTCCTCTCAAGTTTGCAAATGATTTATACATTTGATTTGTCTTTTTTAGATAATTCATTTATATTATATGTTTTCATTTTTGTCAAGTAAAAATCACCTTTTTTTATAAATTTATACTACTAAGTCGATAGAACACTCTATTTTTCTTCATTTCTTTGTTTTTCAAATTCTTCTATCATTTTATCTACTGCTTTATTTTCAACAAACTTCTCTGCTTGTATTATAGTATATTCAAATAATAAATCATCACTACTTCCATGTGCTTTTACAACTGGCTTTTTTACTCCTAAAAATAGTGCTCCACCATATGATTTGTAATCCATTGCTTTAGAAAATCTCTTAATTGCTGGAAGTGAAGGTATTGCTGCAATTTTAGATAATAAATTACGTTTCAAATTTTCTGTTAATGTTCTTTTTACAAATTTTCCTAATCCTTCTGTTGTTTTTAAGAATACATTTCCAGTAAAACCATCTGTTACTATTGCATCAATTTCTCCTGAAAAAGCATCTCTTCCTTCTACATTTCCTACGAAATTTATTCCTAATCTCTCTGAATTTTCCTTTAGCAATTTGTAACTTTCCTTAACCAAATCATTACCTTTTGTTTCTTCTGTTCCTATATTTAATAATCCAATTGCTGGTGCTTTTATTCCATATGTGTTTTTTAAGTATATACTAGACATTTGTGCAAATTGAAGTAAATTTATTGGCTTACAATTTGTATTTGAACCCGCATCTATTAATAGCAACTGACTTTTATATGCAGGTAATATTCCTGCTAGTGCTGGTCTATCTATTCCTTTTATTCTTCCCACTATTAATGTTGCTCCTGTAAGTAATGCTCCAGAATTTCCTGCAGATATAAATACATCTCCCTCTCCTTCTTTAAGCATCCTAAATCCTACTACCATTGAAGAATCTTTTTTATGACGTATTGCAACTGTTGGTTGTTCTTCCATTTCTATTGTTTCTGTTGCGTTTTTTATTTTTAATCTATCTGATATTTCTTCCATTTCTTTTCCATAGAATTCTTTTATCTTACTTCTTATAACCTCTTCTTTACCTACTAATACAACTTCTGCTTTAACTTTGTTTATTGCTTGTACTGCCCCTTTTATATTAGCATCTGGTGCATTATCACCACCCATTGCATCTAGTAATATTTTCATATTAATTCCTCCGATTCTTTATCAAGTCTTTATTATTTTATTTATAACATATTTATTTTATTATTCTTTTATAAAAAAAGCAAGTATTTTCTATATATAATTAATATTTTAAAAAAAAGAACGCTAAAACTAGCGTTCTTATATAATATTTTATTATTATTCTAATATATCAGATACAACTCCTGAACCAACTGTTCTACCACCTTCACGAATAGCGAATCTTAATCCTTTTTCAATAGCGATAGGTGTAATTAATTCGATTGTCATAGATACATTGTCACCTGGCATAACCATTTCTGTTCCTGCAGGTAATTCAATAACACCTGTAACGTCTGTTGTTCTGAAATAGAATTGTGGTCTGTATCCGTTGAAGAATGGTGTATGACGTCCACCTTCTTCTTTAGTTAATACATAAACTTCTGAAGTGAATTTTGTATGTGGATGAATTGTTCCTGGTTTACAAAGAACTTGTCCTCTTTCAACTTCTTTTCTATCAATACCTCTTAATAGAACACCGATATTATCACCAGCTTCTGCTTGGTCTAATAGTTTTCTGAACATTTCTACACCTGTAACAACAGTTTTCTTTCTTTCTGTTGTTAAACCAATAATTTCAACTTCGTCTTGAAGTTTAACTTCTCCTCTTTCTACTCTACCTGTTGCAACTGTTCCACGTCCTGTAATTGTGAATACGTCTTCAACTGGCATTAAGAATGGTTGGTCGATTGGTCTTTCTGGTGTTGGGATATAATCATCAACTGCATCTAGTAATTCTTTGATTGGTTGATATACTGGATCATTAGGATCTGTTGATGTAGATTCTAGAGCTTGTAATGAAGATCCTTTTATAATTGGAACTTCGTCTCCTGGGAAACCATATTCTGTTAATAGGTCTCTAACTTCCATTTCAACTAATTCTAATAATTCTGGGTCATCAACCATATCGCATTTATTTAAATAAACAACGATATATTTAACACCAACTTGTCTAGCAAGTAAGATATGCTCTCTTGTTTGAGGCATTGGTCCATCAGCTGCTGAAACAACTAAGATAGCACCATCCATTTGAGCAGCACCTGTAATCATGTTTTTAACATAGTCAGCATGTCCTGGGCAGTCAACGTGTGCATAGTGTCTTTTATCTGTTTCATATTCTACGTGAGCTGTGTTGATTGTGATTCCTCTTGCTTTTTCTTCTGGAGCACCGTCGATTTGATCGTATGCTTCATATTTAGCTTTACCTAATAATGATAAATATTTAGTAATAGCTGCTGTTGTTGTTGTTTTACCGTGGTCTACGTGACCGATTGTACCGATATTAACGTGTGGCTTTGTTCTTTCAAATTTTTCCTTTGCCATTTTAAATTCCTCCTTAAATTTATTTTATTTTTAAAAATTAAATAACAAAATTATATTTTGCATAAGCATTTTACAACATTTCTGCTAAAAATGCAAGCATTTTTATTCTTTTTTAGTTTTTGAAGATACAATTGCTTCAGAAACTGATTTTGGAACTTCTTCATAATGAGATGGTTCCATTGAATATGTTCCTCTACCTTGCGTTCTAGAACGTAATTCTGTTGCATAACCAAACATTTCTGATAATGGTATAAATGCATGTATTTCTTGCATTCCGTCATTACCATCCATACCTTCTAGTCTTCCACGTCTTGAGTTTACATCTCCTATAACGTCTCCCATGTATTCTTCTGGAACTGTTATTTCAACTTTCATAATTGGCTCTAAGATAACTGCATGAGCTTGTTTCATACCTTCTTTGAAGGCCATAGCTGCTGCAATCTTGAATGCCATTTCTGAAGAGTCAACTTCATGGTATGAACCATCAACTAAGCTTACTTTGAAGTCTGTTACTGGGTAACCTGCAAGGATACCAGTTTCTGCTGCTTCTCTCATACCTTGTTCAATTGGTTTAATATATTCTTTAGGAACAGCTCCTCCGACAATTTTACTTTCGAATTCTATTCCTTTACCTGGCTCTAATGGTTCCATTTCAAACCAAACGTCACCATATTGTCCTTTACCACCAGATTGACGAATAAATTTACCTTGAACTCTTACTTTATCTCTAATTGTTTCTTTGTAAGCAACTTGTGGTTTACCTACATTACATTCTACTTTGAATTCTCTTTTTAATCTATCAA
>CALXFC010000065.1 GCA_944387485.1 uncultured Clostridia bacterium | reverse complement strand
GCTAAAGAAACAAATTTTAGTTATATTACTAATACTTTAAATTCTCAAAATTCTAATATTTCAGAAAGTTATAGTACTTATATTCAAAATGATTATATTTATGAATCTAAATTTTTTACTCAGAACTTAGAAACATTTACTGCCCTTACATTTTTATCTGATGGAAATACAATTTTTCCACCAAAGAAATTAAAAATGTTTCCTCATTTTAAGGAAACTAGTTTATAAGTTTTTCTTAAAACTTAAATAATTTAATTAGAAAGGATTGATTTATTTGAATAAAAAAACTTTTTATTTATTATTTACAATTATATTTTCGTTTACATTATTATTTACAATCGGGAATTTTAGTTTTGCATGGGGTGACCCAGAAATAGTTAATAAAATTAATTCTGCCTTTGAAAGTATTGAAAGTTGGCTTTTAAAAATCGCAACACCTGCTGCTGCCGTAGCTGTTGGTAGTGGTATCTTTATGAAAAAGTTTAGCTTTGGTGATGAAGAAAAAATTAGAACTGGTAAAAAAATTATAAAAGGTTCTCTTTTCTCTTATGCTTTTATACTTGCAATTGATTTAATTCTTTCTGCTATTAAATCATTAGTAGAATAAGGAGGTTATTTTGGAAAGTTCAAGCAATATTACTCAAACAATTATAGATACAATTAATACTATTTTTGAAACATTATTTGCGTCTATTGATAATAATTTATATTCTGTTTTAGATCAAATTACTTTTATTAATTCAGATATTTTAAATGACCCTAATTTTGAAAAATTATTTGGGACTTCTACTTCTAATGGAATTCTTCTTATTGCAAATTCTCTTCTTTTAGGTTTTATTTTGTATTATGGTTTTAAATATTTAATGTCACATATTACTTTCAATAGAGTTGACCACCCTTTTAGTTTTATTATAAAAATTGTTTTATTCGGTATTTGTATGAATTTTTCATTTTTTATAGTAAAAATAATTTTAGATTTAAATTCTAATATTTCTTTAGCTATAAGAAGCTTGGGTGAAAACTTATTTGGAAAAGAAATTTGTTTTTCAGAATTAATTAATATAATAAATACAAACGTAGCTATAGATGCTAATTCTTTAAATATTTTTTCTGTAGATGGATTAATTAAAAGTACTCTTAGTATATCTTTACTTAGTTTAGTATTTTCTTATTCTCTTAGATATATTATGGTAAAAGTATTTGTTCTTCTGGCCCCTTTTGCTTTTATTTCTCTTTGTCTTGATTCTACTAGTTGGTTCTTTAAATCTTGGCTTAAGAATTTATTTTCCTTATTATTTATCCAAATTATTATTTCTTTAGTTTTATCAATTTTATTTTCTTTAGATTATTCTACTAATAATTTATTTAATAAATTTGTATATGTTGGAGGAATTTATGCATTAATTAGAGCAAATACATTTGTGAGACAATTTATAGGTGGAATTTCCACAAATGTTTCACAATCTGTGAAATCTTTTACTTCTTTAAGAGGTAGTTAGAAAGGAGGTCTACTTTTGAAATTTATTTTTCCTCAAAATTATCACTTTAAAAATAAGCTTTTAGGTATTATTGATTACACTACCGCTTTTGTTAATTTAATTTGGTATATTATTGTTTTAGTTTTAGTTAATTTAATTTTTGATTCTTTAGATATTAAAGTATTTGTTTTTATAACACTTTGTTTTCCTTTATTATTACTTAGTTTTTCTGGTTTTCATGGTGAAAATATTGTTACAGTTATTCGTTATTTATTTAAGTTTTTATTTAGACAAAAGCTTTATTTCTATGGTAAAAATTATAAGAAAAATATAAAATACTAAATATAAAAATTTAACTTGAATTTTTTGTCTAAAAAAGATATAATTTGATGTACAAATTCTAAAAAAGATTAGGGGAGATTTTTAATGAAATTAGAACAAAATGATAAACAACTTTTATTTTCAGAAACAACAATTCCAGATATATTTTTTGCAGAGCATTTATCTGAAATACCTGGTGATTATTTAAAAATATATCTTTATTTAATATTTTTATCTAAATATCATAAAGATGTTAAATTAAATGATTTATCTAAGAAATTAAATATACCATTAAAGACTATTAATGATGGAACAAAATTTTTAGAAGAACATGGGCTTCTTACAAAGAAAACTACAGGATATATTATAGTAGATTTACAAGAAGCAACTCTTCACAATTTATATACTCCTAATCTTAGTCTTTCTAAGGAAAAAGTACAACAAACAGCAAAAAACAAATCTAAATCTAAAGCAATTGATCATATAAATAATATGTATTTTCAAG
Source organism: uncultured Clostridia bacterium (assembly GCA_944387485.1). Lineage (GTDB taxonomy): Bacteria > Bacillota > Clostridia > TANB77 > CAG-508 > CAG-269. The sequence continues at coordinate 6,706 of CALXFC010000065.1, read as the reverse complement.
GGATTATGGGACCATCCTGGTATAATGATATCGACTTATGGTTTAGTAAATATGGCTTTGACGAACAAGTTATGATTGCTCTTTTTGACTATTGTTACAAACGTAGTGCCCTACATAGAAATTACGTTCAGAAAGTGGCTGAAGCTTGGGCTTCTAATAAAGTTAAAACATGGAATGATTTAGATGTGTATTATCAACAACAAGAATCTTTAAATAAGATTAAAAAGACAATTGCTAAAAAACTTGGTAAATATAATGGTTTAACTCAATATGAAGAAGCTTACATTGAAAATTGGGTTACTAATTTTGGATATGATATGAATGTTATTGAATTAGCACTAAAAAGAACAGTTTTTAAACAGAATCCTACTTTTGAATATATTAATAGGATTATTACTGATTGGCATGAAAGAGGTTTAAAAACACCTGACCAAGTTAATGCATTCTTAGAACAAAGGAAAAAACAAGAAAAAGATTTAAAAGCTTTAAAAACTAGTGTAAAGAAAACAAATTATGAACAACGTAAATATGATAATTTGGATTTTCTTTATGCTAATAGTAATATAAATACTGATAATAAGGAGGCTTAAATGGCAAACGAAATTTTAAATACTTTATTAAAAGAATATGAAAAGAAAAGATTAAGAGCAGAAATTGATAGTGAAAAAAAGAAAAATGATTTATATGAAAAATTTCCTAAATTAAAAGAAATTGAAGATGAATTAAATAGTTTTGCAATTAATACTGCTAAAAACATTTTAAAAAATGGTAATCAAGAAAAAGCACAGACAGAATTAAAAAATAAAATTGCTATTTTAAAAAAAGAGAAACAAAATCTCTTAAATGAATTGAATATTTCTTCTGATTACTTAAAACCTAACTATGAATGTAAAATTTGTAATGATACAGGCTATGTTACAGATAGTAATTATAAAACAACTATGTGTAGTTGTTTAAAGCAAAAATTACTTGATTATTCTTTTAATAAATCTAATATGTCTAATTTAGATAAAGAAAATTTTTCAACATTTAATCCTAATATTTTTTCTGATGAAGTTGATGTTGCAAAATACAAATATAACATCTCTCCTAGAAGAAATATTTTAAATATTAAAGAAAAATGTATTGAATTTATAAATAATTTTGATAACCCAAATTATAAAAATTTACTTTTCACAGGATACGCTGGTTTACGGTAAGACTTTTATGTCGAACTGTATTGCTTATGAATTATTAAAAAAAGGTAAGACTGTTCTTTACCAAACAGCACCTATTCTTCTTGAAAGTATAATAGATTATAAATTTAATAAAAACAAAAATTATAATAATTCTAATAAAGATAATATTTATAAATCAGCTCTAGAAGCAGATCTTCTTATTATTGATGATTTAGGTACTGAAAGTTTAAATAGTCTAAAACTTAGTGAATTGTTTAACATAATTAATACTAGAATCTTAAATTTAAATAACAAAATTACTAAAACTATTATTTCTACCAATTTAAATATTAATGAAATTTTTAATAATTATGAAGAAAGAATTGGTTCAAGAATTGCAGGATATTATGATATTTATTGTTTCTTCGGTGATGATTTAAGATTTAGAAAATAATTTATTCCCATTAATGTTTTATCTTTTACATTAATGGGGTTTTTATTTTTATTAATTATTTCTTTTTAAGAAAATGTATTAATACTATTAAATATATAAATACTATATATAATAAAAGACAAATTATCAAAATAAAATCTAATTTTTCAAGCTGTAATAAGAGGTCTATAAACTATATTTATATTATTCCTATTAATTCATTAAAACCTTAAATATTTTATTTATACAAATTTAAAAAGTCGCAAATTTAAAATATACCCATGCGACTTTTTATTTTTTTATAACATATTTCCTATTTCTCCTTTTTCTGGTGTTAGTATTTCCATTCCTACTACTTTCCCACCATCACTTGTTCTCATTAATGTAACTCCTTGTGTTGATCTTCCTAATATGCTTATATCTTTTACTTTTAGTCTTATAATTGTTCCTGTATCTGTAACTAGCATTACTTCATCATCTTCAGTTGCAATTCTTACTCCTATTAATGTTCCTGTTTTTGGTGTAATCTTATATGTGATTACTCCTCTTCCTCCTCTTTTTTGTACTCTATATTCATCAAGTTCTGTTCTCTTTCCAAATCCATTTTCAGTAATAGCAAGCAATGTTGCTTTTCCTCCACTTATTACAGATTCCATACCAATTACTTCATCATCTTCGTCTAATCTTATTCCAATTACACCTTGAGATACTCTACCTATTGGTCTTACTTCTTTTTCATCAAATGTAATACATAAACCATTTCTTGTAACTAATACAACATTATCTTCTCCATCTGTTAATCTTACAGCTATTAATTCATCATCATCTTTTAGTGTTATTCCTTGTAGTCCTGTTTTTCTTGTTGTATCATATTCTTTTAATGCTGTCTTCTTAATTAGTCCATTTTTTGTTGCCATAAGTAGATATTTTCCTTCTGCAAAATTTTGTAATGGTATTACAGCTGATATCTTTTCTCCTGGATCTAAACTTAATAAATTAACTATTGCCGTACCTTTTGCTGTTCTTCCTGCTTCTGGTACCTCATATCCTCTTAATTTATATAGTTTTCCTTTATTTGAGAAGAATAATATAGTATCATGAGTTGAAGCTATAAAGATTTCTTTCACAAAATCATTTTCTCTTGTTGCCATACCAGTAATACCCTTTCCTCCTCTTCTTTGACTTCTATATGTATCTATCGGCATTCTCTTAATATATCCGTAATGTGTTAATGCAACTACGCATTCCTCTTCTTTTATTAAATCTTCTAGTTCTATTTCTGATTCTGAAGCTACTATTTTTGTTTTTCTTTCATCTCCAAATTTATCTCTTACTTCAATTAATTCTTCTTTCATTACATCAAATAATAATTTTTCACTTCCAAGTATTGCTCTTAAATGCTCTATTAATTCCATTAGTTGCTTATATTCTTCTTCTATTTTTTCACGTTGCAAACCTGATAGTGTTTTTAATCTCATGTCTAGAATTGCTTGTGCTTGTACATCTGACAAACCAAATCTTTCCATTAATCTTTCTTTAGCATCATCATAAGCTGAACGTATTATTTGGATTACTTCATCAATGTTATCAATTGCTATCCTTAATCCTTCTAATATATGTGCTCTTGCTAATGCTTTATCTAATTCAAATTGTGTTCTTCTTGTTATAACTTCTTTTCTATGTTCTATATAACAATCTAAGGCTTGTCTTAATGTTAATATTTTTGGTTCTCCGTTTACTAATGCAAGCATAATTATACCAAATGTTGTTTGCATTTGTGTATGTTTAAATAATTGATTTAATACTACTTGTGCATTTGTATCTCTTTTTAGTTCAATTACTACTCTTACTTTTTCTTTTCTATCTGATTCGTCTCTACATTCTGATATTCCTTCTATTTTCTTTTCTTTAGATAAATCTGATATTGTTTTAATTAAATTTGCTTTATTTACTTGATATGGTAATGATGAAACTATAATTCTTTGTCTATTTCCGCTCATTTCCTCAATGTTTGTTTCTGCTCTTAATGTTATTTTTCCCCTACCTGTTGTATAGGCTTTCTTAATTCCTTCACGTCCTAATATTAATCCTTCTGTTGGAAAATCTGGTCCTTTTATTACTTGCATTAAGTCTTCGTCTGTTACTTCATCTTCATCAATTATTTTTATTATTCCATTTATAACTTCTGTTAAGTTATGTGGTGGTATATTTGTTGCCATACCTACGGCTATTCCTGATGAACCATTTACCAATAATGCTGGCACTCTTGCTGGTAATACTGTTGGTTCTTGTAATCTATCATCATAGTTTGGCATAAAGTCTACTGTATTTTTTTCTATGTCTGTCATCATATATGATGCTATTTTTGACATCCTTGCTTCTGTGTACCTCATAGCTGCTGCTCCATCACCGTCAACAGAACCAAAGTTTCCATGTCCATCTATTAAAGGATATCTCATTGAGAAGTCTTGTGCCATTCTTACCATTGCATCATATACTGAACTATCTCCATGTGGATGATATCTTCCTAAAACAGATCCTACTGTATTTGCACTTTTTCTGTATGGTTTATCTGATGTTATTCCGTCTTCGTACATAGCATATAAAATTCTTCTATGTACTGGTTTTAAACCATCTCTTGCATCTGGAAGTGCACGTGATACTATAACACTCATTGCATAGTCTATGTAGGCTGTTTTCATTTCTTTTTCAATGTCTCTTTCTATTATTTTTCCGTCATTTCTTTTTGGTGTTTCTTCCATTGCTTTTCCCTCTTTTCTTGTATTTTTCTACATTTGTATTATACTAAAACTAGCAAAAATATGCAAGTGATTTTAACAAGAAATTCCTTATTCCGTAAGGTATTTTACTTATTTTTTGTTTTTTATAAACTGTTTAGTATTTCCGAACAGTTAAAATTTCTTAAAATTATTTTTTCTTTAATTTATCTTTTTACATATATTTTATCATTTACTGATACTACTGTATATTTGTTTGATTTTTTTAATAATTTTACTTCTATATTTTCTTTTCCTTCTTTATCTTTATATATAATTAATTGACCATATTTTTCCATATTTATTATCTTTCTAAATTTATATCATTTTATCTATTAATATACTTATATCATAATATAAATACTTTTTTACCGTTTTAACAAACTTTTGCTTTTGTATTGCAATAAATATACTTTATAATATTTATTGCTTAGCTAGATGACATATCTTTTGCACAAAAACTTAAAGATATGTGAAAACATATCCTCAGACTGTTGACAAAGTATATAAAAATATTTTGTTCAGCAGTCTGAATAAAAACGTGATTTAATCACATTTTTAACTAACAATTTCGTGATATTATCACGTTTTTTCTGTTTGGTTTCCCTTTCGTTTGTTATTTTAATTTTTCTACTAATTGTAATTGTTCACTACTTAAATTAAAGTCTTGTCCATTATTTTTAATTAAATTATGTAATACTTCTATAGTTTTTGCTTCTTCTATTGTTTTAGTAATAGGTGCTATATCTTGCATTTGTTCTTCTAACTTTTGATATTCTTTTTCCATACTATCAAAGTCTTGTTTTTCAAAACTATCTTTCCAACTACTAATATAATTATCTACATTTTCTAAAGCCTCATATTGTTTTGTAAATGTATTTTCTATATTACTTTCTACATTATTTAAAATAACATCTTTTCCTTGTTTTATTGTTTCAGCTACATTATTACTAATTAAACCAGCATCACTTACCTTATCCACTACTACATCTAATAAATCAGAAACACCATCAATTAACCCTCCATTTCCAACTGCACTTTGCATTTGAGATACATTTTCAAAGTCACCTGTAAAAATACCTATAGCACTTTTACCCAAATCTATGGCATCATCAATAGTCTTAGTAATACCATCTTTAAGTCCATACTCTAATAAATTATCCTTTATATTAATTATTTGTTCATCTAAAAAATCAGGTAATAAAGCTCTAATACCAATATCTACTGCTCCATTAATTGCTTTTCCTAAAGTACTCTCTAAAAATCCCTTTTGTTCATTTTCCACCTCTAAATTATTTTCTACTTCTAAATTATTATTTTTTTCTAAATTTTCTATTTCCATATTTTTCATCCTTTCTTTTTTTATATTTTATATATTTTTTTATTTAATAATTAAATTAATTTTATAATTTTTATTTTACTAATAAATAATCTTTTTAACTTTTTAATTAGAATAAAATTTTTATAACTTCTTCTTCAAACACTCCTTTTATTTGGTTAACATTTTTGTTTTATATGTTAACTTTTTTCTTTCTTCTTTTTTACTCTTTCAAATTTTTTAAAACCTTTATTTGCGTATATTTAAAGTAAACTATAAAATAAGTTTTAAATAAATATTATCTTTTGATTTATAATTAATCTTCTGGAATAATTTTTTGAATCTAAAATTTAAGTTATCTTAAATTAAATGTAGATTTAAAACAAATTAATAAAATTTCATTTTCTTTTTTATTAACAGTTTTAATTTTAATTAATTAAATTAATTTTTTATTATTTTAATATTTTTATTTAATTTATTTTTTTATTTAATTAATTTTTTTATTAATTAATTTTTTAATTATTTTATTTTTTAATTATTTTATTTTTTAAAATTAATTATTTTATTTTTTTATTAATTATTTTTTATTTAATTATTTTTTTTATTTATTTTTTAATTGATTATTTTTATTATTTATTTTTTATTAATTATTTTTATTTAATTTATTTTTTATTTAATTAATTTTTTTATTAATTAATTGTATTTATTTTTTATAATTAATTTTTTTTTAGTATTTTAAAAAATATCAGAATAGTATTATAATTTATTATATGTAAACCTTATTCTGTTTTTTTTATAATTTATTAATAATTACTACATCTTTTTAACGCCTAGTGTTCTATTGCTTTATTAATTGTTTTACCATACTATTTAAAACTATTTTTTCTTTATAATTATTTTTATAACCTTTATTTTGTTCTTTTATTTTGAAATTTTTGAATAATTTATTTTTTCTTTTTTTAAATAAAATTTTTTATATTTAATAAATATTAAATTATTTTTTATTAAATAATTTTTAATT
>CALXFC010000064.1 GCA_944387485.1 uncultured Clostridia bacterium | reverse complement strand
AGATGACAGGATATGTTGTAATAGATGTAGGAGGTCTTGGTTACAAGGTATTTATGTCAGAATCATCAATTGAGAATTTAGGTAAAATTGGTGATACAGTAAAAGTTCATACTTATTATAGAGTAAGAGAAGATGATATTAGTATATATGGATTTAATACATTAGAAGAGTTAAAAATGTTTGAATTATTGTTAGGTGTAAGTGGAGTAGGTGCAAGGACAGCTTTAACAATGCTTGCAACATGTACGCCATCAGAGTTTGCCTTAGCTGTAGTATCAGAAGATATAAAAGTTTTAACCTCTATACCAGGAATAGGACCAAAATCAGCTAAAAGAATTATTCTAGAATTAAAAGATAAGATAAAGAAAGAACAAGGAATAGAAGCAATAAAAGAACAAATTAATAAAAAACAAGAAGATGATATCAAGTTTAATGAAGCAATTGAAATAAAAGAAAAAATAGATGAAGCAATTGCAGCTTTGCAAGTACTTGGATATAATAAAAAAGAGATAGAAAAAGTATTTAAAAAATTAGATTACAAAGAATTATCAACACAAGAATTAATTAAAAAAGGATTAGTTCTATTAAGTAGATAATGTAAAAACATTAAAGGAGGTAAAAATGGATACAAATGAGCCTTTAGCTTTTCGTATGAGACCAAAAACATTAGATGATTATGTAGGTCAAGAACATGTCTTAGCAAAAGATAAAGTATTATACAGAACAATTAAAGCAGATAGATTATCAAGTATCATATTATTCGGACCTCCTGGTTGTGGTAAAACATCACTTGCAAGAGTAATTAGTGAAACAACTAAATATAAATTTTATAAAATAAATGCAGTAACAGCAGGTGTTGCAGATATAAAAAGAGTAATTGAAGAAACAAAAAATTTTATGTTAAATCCAACAGGAAAAAGTATTTTATTTATTGATGAGATACATAGATTTAATAAATTACAACAAGATGCACTTCTTCCATATGTAGAAAATGGAACGATTATTCTAATTGGAGCGACAACGGAAAATCCATACTTTGAAGTAAACAAGGCTTTAATTTCAAGGTCAATGGTAATTAAATTAAATCCTTTAACAGAAGAAAATATATATCAAATATTAAAAAATGCACTAATAAAAAAGGAAGGACTTGGAGAATATAATATAAAAATAGAAGATAGTACATTAAAAAAATTAGCATCTATAAGTAATGGTGATGTAAGAACAGCTTTAAATGGCTTAGAGGTTGCAACACTAACTACTGCAATGAGTGAAGATGGTTATATTCATTTAACAGATGAGATAATAAAAAATAGTGTTCAAGAAAGAAAAGCTGTATTTGATAAAAATGGAGAATCTCATTATGATAATATAAGTGCTTTTATTAAATCAATGAGAGGTTCAGACCCAGATGCTGCAGTATTTTATCTAGCAAGAGCATTAAATGGTGGAGAAGACCCAATGTTTTTAGCAAGAAGAATTGTAATATGTGCATCAGAAGATGTTGGTATGGCAAATCCTAATGCTTTGGTTGTTGCAAATAGTGCTATGCAAGCAGTTCATATGATAGGAATGCCAGAAGCAAGAATATTGCTTTCAGAAGCGGCAATTTATGTTGCAACATCTCCAAAATCAAATGCATCATATATGGCAATAAATAATGCTTTAGAAGATGTTAAAAACAAGGATACAGGAGAAGTTCCAATGCATATTAGAAATGCACCTATTGAAGGCATGAAAAATCTAGGATATCATGAAGGATATAAATACCCACATGATTTTCCAGGTCACTATGTAGAGCAACAGTATCTTCCAGATAAGATGGTTGGAACTAAATATTATGATGATAGTGATATACCAGAAAAAATAGAAAAACAAATAAAGGCCCCAAGAAAAATAAAATAAAAATTAATAAAAAAATAAAAATTGGAAAACCTACTATTAAAGTGGGTTTTTATTATGTTAAAAAAAGGTTTAATTGGAATTGTTGCAGGTGTAATTAGCGGACTATTTTCAACTGGTGGTGGAATGATAATAGTACCTGCATTTATACATTTATTAAATATGGAAGATACTAAAGCTAGAGGAACTTCAGTTTTTTGCATTTTACCAATGGTTGTAACTAGTAGTATTTTCTATTATCAAGGAAATTATATTAATTGGAAAACAGCTATTTTATGTGCTATTGGAGGAACTATTGGTGGATATTTTGGGGCTAGATTATTAAAAAAATTACCAGAAAAGGTTTTAAAAATAGCGTTTACAGCTTTTTTAGTTTATGCATCATTTAGAATGTTAGTAAGCTAGATAAAGGGATGAGATTATGTTTGAAGTGTTAACTGGAGTAGTTTCGGGAATAGTTTCAGGAACAGGAATGGGAGGAGGAACAATACTTATTTTTCTCCTTACATTTGTTATGGGTGTTGAACAAAGAGTAGCACAAGCAACAAATTTAATATTTTTTATACCAACTTCTTTGATTGCAATTATTGTTAATTTAAAAAATAAAAATTTAGATATAAAAACTGGAATTATAATTTCAGTATTTGGAATATTTGGTGCAATTGTAGGAGCAAACTTAGCAATTCATATGGATGTAAATATTTTAAAAAAATGTTTTGGAGTTTTTCTTGCATTAATTGCTGTAAATGAAATATATTCCATAACAAAGAAGTATAAAAAAGTAAAAAATAAAGAATAATAAATAAAAAGAGAGGTGAATTATATGAAATTTATTAAAGGTGTTATGATAGGAGGACTAATTACAACAGGTTTAGTTATGATGTATGCTGAAAGTGGAAAGATGAACAAAAAAACAATGATGAAACAAGGAAAGAAAATGGCTAAAAAAATGGGGATAATATAAACATAGAAAAGGTAGCAAAAGCTACCTTTTTAGAAGTTTAAATCTTTAAAATCTTCTTCTTTTAAAAATGTCTCTTTTTCTTTTTTACAAGGACATTTTTCTTTTCTGTCATCAATAAAGCAATCACATTTGTCATGTTTTTCGCCTTTTAAGCATTTGCCTTCATGATGGCATTTAGCACAGATTTTTATTTTCTTTGTGTTATTTACCCATATTTGAATAGCATATTCTCTACCAGGGCATAAAGGACCAAATACAAATTCTCCTTCTTCATCTGTGAAAGTATGACCTATTGGTCTTCTTTCTTCTTTTCCGTCTTCACAAACAATTTCAACTAATTTTACAACAGCATTGTCAACTGGCTCTTTAAAGCAGTCTTTAACAACACCATATATAACATCACGGTTATCTTCTGGTAAAGTTATATCTAAATCAAATTGTTTACCACCTGATATAACACCATCTACATCTAAAATAGGACAATAAGTTTTTTTACAATCTTCTTTTTCCATATTTCTCAATCCTTTCTAATAAACAACATATATGCTGTTTATATATAATATGATTAAAAGTAACGAAATTTGACATATTTTGTTTAATTTTAAATCTTGAAATATTGTAAAAATATCATAAATATAGTATAATAGAATTATGATTGGAGGAGATAATATGGATGATATTGAAAAAAAAGAAGAATTAGAAATAAATAAAGAAGAAAAAGAAATTGTAGAAGTTGCTAAAGAAGAAACAAAATCAGAAGCAAATACTAGAGATAAGGAGCCAGAAAAAGATAGAAAAGGATTAGCAATTGCAGCAATGGTACTTGGAATTGTTGCTTTAGTGTTATTCTGTATATGGTATATATCTATACCTTGTGCAATACTTTCTATAATATTTGGTATTCTATCATTAAAATCTAGCAAGAGAGGAATGGCAATTGCAGGTATATCAACAGGAGCAGTAGGAGTTATATTAACAATTATACTTTATGTATTCATTTTTGTTGTAGTAGGTGTTGGAACATATTCAGGATTAAAAAATTTAATAGAGGATTATGAAGATTATAATTACAATCATAATTATCATTATGACAGGTATGATGATTATAACGATTATGATGATTGGTTCTAAAAAGAAGGGGATATTCGTAAGAAGGATATCCCTTTAATGTTAAAGTTAATTTAAAACTAAGAAAACATTCTAATAATTTAGAATATGAGAATAAAGGTATGTAATTTGACAAAAGAAAAATAGTTAGATATTATATCTACATAAGGAGTAAGACATTGAAAAAAGAAACTATTGAAGTAATAAAAAGAATATGTAAAGAATTAAATATTGAAGTTCACGAATTGTCATATGGATGGATTTTTAAATTATCTAAAGATAATAAAATAAGATATATAACAGGAAATTTTGATATAAATAGAACATCATCTAGTAAAATTGCATCTGATAAATATGCAACTTATGAAGTTTTAAAATCACAAAATATACCTATTATAAAACACACAATGGTTTTTAATCCTGAAAAAAGAAAAAGATATGTGAAAGAAAATGAAATTTGGAATATTGTATATAACGAATTTAATAAAGAAGGAAAAGTAGTTGTTAAACCAAACTTTGGATTTGAGGGAAAAGGTGTGTTTCTTTGCGATACAATAGAAAAGACAGAAAAAGCAGTCAAATTGTTATTAGATAACAATACTTCTATTAGTATATGTCCATATTATGATATAGAAAGGGAATATAGAGCTTTTTACTTAAATGGGGAAGTTTTATTAATTTATGAAAAAAATAAACCTTCTGTTATTGGAAATGGAAAAGATAATATAAGAACTTTAGTAGAAAATTTAAAACTTCCTAAAAATGATATAGTAAAAAATAATTTAAGTAAATTAGATATGGAATATATTCCAAAAATAAATGAAAAAGTTGAACTTTCTTGGAAATATAATTTACATGGAGGAGCAACTGCAAAAGTAATAGGAAAAGAAAATAAATTATATGAAGAAATAGAAAAATTAGCAATTAAAAGTGGAAAAGCATTAGATATGACTTTTGCAACTATAGATATTATAAATACTAAAAATAATGAATTGTATGTATTAGAAATAAATTCTGGAGTTGCAACAGGCATATTTTCTAAAATCGTAGAAAATGGAAAAAAGATAAGCGAAGATATTTATAAAAAAGCTTTAGTGGAAATTTTTAAATAGAAAAATGTATAAAGATTACTAATTGAGGTGAAAGAATATGGTACATAAAATGAAGTTAAATGAAAATCCATTTGAAAATATAAAAAATGGAACAAAAACAATAGAATTTAGATTATATGATGAAAAAAGAAGAAAAGTAAAAATTGGAGATAAAATAGAATTTTCAAAATTACCAGATTTACAAGAAAAAATACTAGTTGAAGTACTAGATATATATAAAGATAAATCTTTTGAAAATTTATTTAAAAAATTGTATAAAGATGAAAAAGAGGTAGAAAGAAAAACAAAATCAATGTATCAAATTTATTCAAAAGAAAAAGAAAAGGAATATGGTGTTGTAGGAATAAAAATATCTTTATTAAGTAATAATTTTAGATGATGTAGAAAATGAAATGAATATTAAATAAAATAAGAATTTTTCTCCAAGAACAAGCATACAATTAAAGTAGCTTGAACTTGGAGGTTTTTTTATGTTCTTAGTATTTAATAAACAAAAAATAATAACATATTTTGTATCAGTACTTACAGTTGTTGTATTATTCTTTGTTGCAAGTACATTAAATAAAGATAATGCAACTGTAGAGACATCATCATCTGGAGAAAGATTATTACCAATATATAATGTAAAAACTGAAGAGAAAAAAGTTGCTTTTACTATGAATTGTGCTTGGAATGCAGATGATATAGATAGTATATTAGAAACTCTAGAAAAAAATAATGTAAAAATAACCTTCTTTATGGTTGGAGAGTGGATAGATAAATATCCAGAAGCTGTAGAGAAAATATATAAAGCAGGGCATGAAATAGCAAATCATAGTGATACACATAAACATGTAAATAATCTGAGTTATGAAGAAAATGTAAAAGAAATAAAATCTGCAAATGAAAAGATTAAAAATATAACAGGAACAGAAAATAAATTATATAGAGCCCCATATGGAGAATATAATAATACAGTAATAAAAGCAGCAAGAGATAATGGGTATATACCTATTCAATGGAATTTAGATACATTAGACTATACAGGAATAACAGGAGAAGAAATGTGGAGTAGGATAGAAGGAAAAATAAAAGAAGGAGATATAATACTTAGTCATAATGGAACTGAACATACAGCAGATTCATTGGATATGCTAATAAAGAATATAAAAGGAAAAGGATTTGATATAGTAAGAGTTTCAGATTTAATATATCAAGATAATTATGAAATTGATATAAATGGAACTCAAATAAAAAATAATTAATGTATATATTTGGAAAAATAGGGAATTATAAAATTATAAAGAATTTAAGGGGTTATAAAATGACTTTTATTGGAATGATTTCAGAGCATAAAAGTTTTGAAAATATTAAAGAGATATTAAAGAAAAATTTAAAAAATAATATCAATTTAATTCATATTTGCAAAAAAAGTATCAGTAATATTAAAAATATAAGATTTGAAACAATAATTATAGACTCTTCTTTAAATGAGTTTGAAGAAGAAAAATTATTAATTAAAAATCTTTGTTTATATGCAAAGTATATAGTAATAAATACAGACATAAATATTGAAATACCGAAGTTTATAAAAGAATCAAAAGCACATATTATAACATATGGATTGAATCAAAAAGCAACAGTAACAATATCAAGTATAACAGAGAGTAGTGTATTAATATATTTGCAAAGAAATTTAAAAAATATAAAGGGAGAAAATATAGAAATAGGAGAAAAAATGATACAAGTTGATCAGAATAGTAAATTAAAAATATATGAGGTTTTAATAATTTATATCATTTTTTTGATAGAATCTAAACCCATAATGTAGCAAACAATGGAAAAGTCTAACTTTTTTGAAAAAAATTAACTTTTTATGTAGACAAAACCAAAAAAATGGTGTATAATAGAAAATGTAAGTTAAGCGCGTAAGGAAAAATATACAATTGATAAATATGAAAAATAGGAGGAAAAGAAATTGAATACAAATTATTTAGAAAACAACTATTTAACATTAGTTGGAAAAGTTACAGGAGAAAAAAAATTTAGTCATGAAATTTATGGAGAAAGTTTCTATGTATTTAATCTAGAAATACCACGTTTAAGTGGAAATAGCGACATAATCCCAATAACAGTTTCAGAAAGACTAATCAAAGAAGATACATTAACAGAAGGTAAAAAGCTATTAATAAAAGGTCAATTTAGATCTTATAATAGTTATGAAAATGAAAAAAACAGATTAATCTTAACAGTTTTTGCAAAAGACATAGTAGAAGTAGAAGAAAATGAAGAAGAAGAAAATGAAATGGTGAGAAAAGACACTGTAACTAATGAAGTAGTATTAGTAGGTTACATTTGTAAAAAACCAATATATAGACAAACACCATTTGGACGTGAAATATCAGACTTACTACTTGCAGTAAACAGAGCATATAACAAATCTGATTATATTCCATGCATAGCATGGGGAAGAAATGCTAGATTCTGTCAAAACTTAGAAGTTGGAACAGAAGTAAAAGTAGTAGGAAGAGTTCAATCAAGAAATTATGAGAAAAAACATGAAGATGGAAGCATAGAAACAAGAGTTGCTTATGAAGTATCTATTGGAAGCTTAGAAGTTATAGAAGAAAAAGAAGATGAAAAAGAAGTAGAAACAGAAAATCAAGAAGCTGTTTAATATAAAATTATAATAATAGTAAAAAAGTTTCAAAAAGCTAGTCTTTTGGAACTTTTTTGTGTTATAATAAAAATCAGAAAATCTAAAGTTAAGGAGAATTTTATGGAAAAACAGCTTATTAAAAATAAAGATAAAGAAGAAAAAAAGTCAAAAATAAAACCAACAACTAAATTTACAATAATGGCAGTAGTGTTAATTGCCATATTTAGTTTAGCGTTAACACCAGTAACATTACAAAATGATACATATTATACAATAAAAATAGGAGAGCATATAGTAAACAATGGAATAGATATGCAAGATCCATTCTCATGGCATGAAAATTTATCATATACATATCCACATTGGTTATATGATTTATTAACATATCTAATATATAATGTGTTCGGATTTACAGGAATATATATTACAACATGTATATTATCTGTAATATTAGGATTATCAATATATACAGTAAATAAAAAACTATGTAAAAATCAATTATTTTCATTTTTAATTACAATAGGAGTAATGTATCTAATAAGAGGATATATTACAGCAAGAGCACAACTTGTAACATTTATATTATTTGTATGGACAATATATTTTATAGAAAAATTCTTAGAAACAAAGAAAAAAAGATATGCAGTAGGATTAATTATAATACCAATACTAATTGCAAACTTGCATACAGCAGTATTTCCATTTTACTTTGTACTTTATTTGCCATATATAGCAGAATATATAATTGCAAGTATATCTGAATTTATAATTTATAGAAAAGGCGAAGTAAAAAGGTTAAAATTAAAAATAAAACTATTATCTAAAAAAACAGAAAATAGTGAAAAAGTAAAACAATTAGAAGAACAATTAAAAGTATTGTTAGAGAAAATAGATAAAGTAAAAATAAAAAGAACAAAAGAATTACAAAATCCATATAAATTAAGATTAACAAAAAGAACTGCAACAAAATGGTTAATTCTAATATTTATAATTTGTATATTTACAGGATTATTAACACCAATAGGAAATACACCATATACCTATTTATTTAAAACAATGGAAGGAAATACTACACAAAATATTAATGAACATCTACCAATGACATTAGCAGATGATACAGAAGTTATATGTACACTTATAATATTTTTAGCAATAATGATATTTACAAAAGTAAAAGTAAGACTATGTGACTTGTTTATGCTAGGAGGACTTTGCTATTTAATGCTTGCAACAAAAAGACAAGTAACAATTTTTGCTTTAATATGCTCAATAATATTAAATAGAATGTTAGTTGAGTTAGTAAAAATATATACTAAGGAAAACATACAAGATACAATAGAAAAATTAACAAAAGTAGTTGGAATAGTGGCAATATCACTAATAATGTTAGGATTTAGCTATTATGAAGCAAAAGATAAATTTGATGATACATATGTAGATGAAACAGCATATCCAGTAGACGCATGTGACTATATAATAGAAAATATAGATTTAGGAAAAGCAAGATTTTATAATGAATATAATTATGGAAGTTATATGTTATTTAGAGGAATACCAGTATTTATAGATTCAA
>CALXFC010000063.1 GCA_944387485.1 uncultured Clostridia bacterium | reverse complement strand
TTATTTTTTTATTTACTAATAAACTACTTGTGTGTGTGTGTGTGTGTGTGTGTACAGCCACAAGGCTTTCAAGTGTTTTATTCATCTACTTGTTCCTTTCTTTTGTTTAGTTCTATATAAATGGAACAAAAAAGGGGTGTCCCCTTTTGTTTCACGCATTATCTTCTTTATTAATATCTTTTAATAGCTCTAATTGAGAAATTAAAAGTGATTCCATTTTAGCTTTATAGATATCGAATTGTTTTTTTACGTCTTCTACTTCCTTTGTTTTTAAGACTACTTCATTATTTAAATCATCTACTTGCTTTTGAGCATTTGATTTAGCTTCATTAATTATCTGATCTGCTTGTTGTTGAGCAACTTTTTTGATATCTTCTGCTGTACTTTGTGCCATTACTAAAGTATTATTCAATGTTGATTCAATACTTTTATAATGTTCTAAACTTTTAGTTAATTCTTCTACTTTAGATTTCAATTCTGAATTTTCTTTATAGTACTTTGAATAATCAGCAGTTAAATCATCTAAAAAATCATCAACTTCTTCAACACTATATCCATTCATCATTTGTTTTGAGAATCTTTTATTTTCTATATCTAATGGTGTAATCATTGTTTTCCTCCCTTATGGATATCTATTAATTTATTCCATTATTTTTAAGCCATGAAACTGATAGCTTGTTTTTCATTTCTTCTCTTGCCATTTCATTTGTAATTTCATAGTTTGATGGTGCAACTAAGAATATTGAATTAGAAACTTTTTGAATATATCCATCTAAAGCATATACTCCACCACTAATAAAGTCAACAATTCTTCTTGCTACATCTTTGTTAACATATTCTAAATTAACAATTACAGATTTTCTTTCTTTTAAGAAAGAACAAATTTCATCTGATTGTTCAAAAGATGTTGGTTGTGATATTACCATTTTTATTGCATTACTATTTGTTTGTTGTTGTGGCATATTTACAACTTTATTATCCTTATTTTTTCTATTAAATATTCCTCTTGGCTCTTGCGCTTCTTCCTCTTCGTCTTCGTATCCATATACGTCCTCGTTCTCGTAATCTTCTTCTTCCTCGGCTCTATCCATTCCGAATAAATCCCATACTTTGTTCATCAATGCTCCTGACATAAAAAAACCTCCTAAATTTACTTCCTTTGTAATTTGTTTTTACATGTTTAAGTATCTACTTTTTTTGTCATATTGTCAATATTTTTTGCGAATGTTTTTAAATTTTAATATTTTTGTAACATAATTGTAATATTTGTTATTCCACTTTACTTAAATCCGGATTAATTAGTATTTCGTCATAAAGTGATATTTTCTTGTAGTTTACAATCTCTTCATCAGAAAAACCTAATTCTTTTAATTCTTCTGTAGTATATGAATCTATAATAGAATATTTATCCCCCTGTCTTTCAACTTTTACTAATATTTTACTTAAATATCCAGCTCTATTTCTTACTACATAATTCAGTTCATTTTCACTAACAATTGCTTGGTTAGAAACTTTTAATCCACTTGCATCCCACCAAATTAAATCAAAAGTTATCTTTCTATAATTAATTAATTCCTCTATTTGTTCAGTTAATTTAAGAATAAGTATTATATCACCATCATCTTCTTTTATTATATTAGTTATTTCTGCTTGTACTTCTGCATTATTTGAAAGTCTTACTTTAACGCTATCTCCTACTTCAGCTTGATTTGCTTCTTCTGATGATGTTACAGTTGCTATATAACAATAAAAATTATCTATTACCTTACCTGATTCATTATTTGTAGCAACTATTTTACCTGTACTTAAATCAAGGCTTTCTAGATATTCTTTACTTAAGTTACTAAAATTGTCTGGCGTTAAAACATCTTCTAATCCATCTACTCTATATGATACTATTCCACTCATTGGAGCTTTTACATATTCAGCTCCTGAATTTAGTTCGCTTTCATATTGTTTTCTTTCATCTATTAACTCTCGTAAATATGAACCTTGTGGACTTGCTTCACCTGCTATCCTTGCTTTTTTAGTTACTAGATTGTCAATTTCTTTCTTTTCTTCTTCTAGTTTTGATGAATCTGTTATTTTATTTATATTCTCTATTTGTTCATCTATTTGATCTTCTAATAGTTTCATATCAGAACTATTAGATAATTCAGTATTTTCTGCCATTGCTTCTTGTATTTTTACATCCAATTCTGCTATTTTACTTTTTAAGCTGTCTTCGTTTGTACTATAATACCTAAATATGTTTTCATTAACAGCTGCTCTTTCTCCTTCTGCAATTATCTGTTCCATTCCATTTTTATAATTTTCGCCTTTTACAACTGTTTCATGTCTAATTACATATCCTATATCTGTTTCCTCTTTATATAATTTTCCTTCCTCAATTGTAAATACATTTGTTGGCTGTTTTATTAATAAATATATTACATACATCACGTAGCCAGCTAAAATTAGAAGAAGAATTGAAATCACAATAACTTTTTTATTATTAATTTTCTTCTTTTTTTTCGCTTGTTTTCCCAAAACTAACCCTCCAAAATAATCTTTATATTATTTTGTATTGTATCTTCTGCATTAAGCCAAATTATCTCTTTATTTTTTCTAAACCATGTTAATTGTCTTTTTGCATATCTTCTTGTTTCCTGTTTTATTTTCTCAATCATTTCTTCTTTTGTCAATCTTTTTTCTAAATATTGGACTACTTCTTTATACCCGAAGCCCTTGTATCGCTGTTGGAAATCTATTATATTTTTTATAAATATTTTCTACTTCTTCTATCAAACCATTTTCTATCATAATATCTACTCTTCTATTTATTCTGTCATACAGTTTACTTCTTTCCATATTTAATGCAAAAACTTTATAATCAAATTCCACTTCATTTTTTCTTGATTCTTTTTCTTGTTCTGTTTTATTTTTTCCTGTTGCATGATAAATTTCAAGTATTCTTAAAATTCTTTTTTTATCATTTGGACTAATTTTTTCTATTGCTTCTTCATCTATTCTTTTTGCTTCTTCATATAATGTATTTAATCCTTCTTTTTCTACTCTTCTTTCTAGCTCATTTCTGTATTCTTCATCAAATTCTATTTCTGGATAATCTATTTCATAAATCAAACTATCTACATAAAGTCCAGTACCACCTACTACAATTGGAACTTTTCCTTTACTTAAAATCTCTCTAATTGATTTTTTTGCTTCTTTTTTATAATCTGCAACACTATATCTTTCATTTGGTGAAACTATATCTATCATATAATGTTTTATTCCTTGCATTTCTTCTTTTGTAGGTTTTGCTGTTCCAATATCCATTTCCTTATATATCTGCATAGAATCACAAGATACAATTTCACCATTTATTTTTTTTGCAAGTTCTATTGATAAAGCTGTTTTTCCTGATGCTGTTGGTCCGCAAATTACTATTACTTTTTCTTTTTCCATTAAATCACTCTTTCTAGTCTACCTCATATTTGATTCATATATTTTTAATATTCCTTCTTGTATATCTTTCATATATCCACATTCTAAGAATAAACAAATTAAAAATATAACACAAATTATTATCATTCTTACTTTTAAAACATTATCTTCAATTTCACCATTTACTTTTTTCTTTAATGTTTTTGTTATAAATGGTATAACTAATGAATTTACTCCTGTGAATAATAATACTATTACTTTTCCTACACTTTTTTCTATTTGATTATTTTCATAATTTATCCCACTTTTTGATACTGAATATACTATTTGCGTTATTAAGAAAACTGCTACTATTCCTGCAAATATTATTAATAACTTTTTGGGTTTTTCTGTGTCTTCCAAACTACTCCAGCTCCATGCGATAACTAACAAGTATATAATTATTATACCTAATATAATAAATGTCATTTTCTTTTGTCTCCTTTATTTTCTTGCGAATTTTCTTTCTATATCATATTTAGTCATTTTTATAACAGTTGGTCTTCCATGTGGGCATGTAAATGGATTTGGAAGTTTTAATAATTCATCCATTAATTTTTCTACTTCTTCTCTTGTTAATGCCATATTAGCTTTTACTGCTGCTTTACATGCTACTGTTGCTATGAATTTTTCTTCTTTTTCTTGTTTTGCTGTTCTTGCTACTGTATTTATTTCATCAAGCGTCTCTAAGAACAATTCTTTTGTGTCTAAATCAATACATACAGTAGGTACTCCTGTTAGTTTTATTGTGTTCTCTCCAAATTCTTCTAATGTAAATCCTGCTTGTTCAAACATTGCCATATTTTCTTTAGCAATATCCATTTCTTTATGTGTTAATGTTATTACATCTGGAAGTAACAATAATTGTGAGTCTTTTGTTTTATCACTATAATAATTTTTCTTCACTTTTTCATACATAATTCTTTCATGTGCTGCATGTTGGTCTAATATATACATTTCTTCTCCTATTTCTAGAATTATGTATGTTTTAAATATTATTCCTACAAATTTATATGCTGGTTTTTGATATTTTTCATCTGTATCAAACATAGAAATATTACTTTTTACGATATCTATTGCATTGTTTTTATCTTCTTCTTTTGTTTTTTCTTCTACATCAGCTATTGGTGATCTTCCAAATAATTTCCTATACATCTCATCAAAATCTTCTGAAACCACCTTAGGGTTATTATTTAATTTTTCTATGTTTTGTTTTATTTCTCCAAATTCTTCTTTTATTTCTTTATTATCTATGTTTTCTATAGCATCATTAACTTTTTCAATCTTCTTCTTTTGTTCTTCAGTTACTTCTGCTGATACTTCTACTGTCTCCTTTTTATTTTCTTGCTCTTCTTTTGGTTTTACTTTTTCTTCTTTAGTATTTTCCTCATTTTCTTTTTTGTCTGTTTCTAAAGTATATTCATTATTTACATCTGCTAATTTATTTACTTCTTTACTTTCTTTTAATTCATTTTCTAGTTTTGCTCTCATCTTTTTTAATTGTTCTAAAACATCTGTTGTATTAATTGGTTCACCAACAGAATCTTTTTTGTTTTCTTCTTTTTCATCAGCTTTGTATTTTATTTCATTTGCTTTATTTTTACTATTATAAACATCTTCTAAAATATTTGTCTTTATTTTACTTTCTTCTTCTGTGTATTTTTCTATTTGTTTTTCATTTTGTTTTCTAAATCCAAATAAGCCTCCTTGGTTATTTTCTTTTTTAGATTCTCTTAAATTTCTCAATCTTTCTTCGAAACTTTGAGTAGTTCTTTCTATTTTCCTTTCTCCATTTTCATCTCTTAAACTTTTTTCTGGATCTGCCACTAATTCTCCTTTTAACAAAGTTTCTTTTATTGCATGATATATTGCTTGGAAAACTTTATTTTCCTCTTGGAATCTTACCTCTAATTTTGCTGGATGCACATTTACATCTACTTTTGCAGGGTTCATTTCTAAATTAAGTACAACAAATCCAAATTTTCCTATTGGTATTAATCCTTTATATGCTTGCTCTGTTGCTGCAGTTAAAGTTTTATCTTTTATATATCTTTTGTTCACAAAAAATAATTGATGTGAACGATTTGACCTTGCGATTTCTGGTTTTCCAATCGCTCCTGAAACAGTAATATCTTCATATTGGTAATTTACTTCTAGAATTGCATTTGCTACATCTTTCCCATATATGCTATATATTACATCTTTTAACATTCCACTTCCATTTGTCTGAATTACAGTTTTCCCTGTATTTATTAATTTTATTGCCACATTTGGATTTACTAATGCTATTCTTGTTATTGCATCTTCAATATAACCTGATTCTGTATAGTCTTTTTTTAAAAACTTATATCTTACTGGCGTATTAAAGAATAAATTTCTTACTGTTATTGTTGTTCCTGTCCTACATCCTGCCTCTTCTTTCTCTAATACATCTCCTGCTTCTACAACTACTTTATAGCCAATATCTTGCTCTGCTGTTTTTGATACTAACTCCACATTTGCTACTGCTGCAATACTTGCTAATGCTTCACCTCTAAATCCCATTGATGTTACTGTATCTAAATCTTCTGCTGATCTTATTTTACTTGTTGCATGTCTTTCAAAAGCTATTTCTAAATCGTCTGCTGCTATTCCCTTTCCGTTATCACTAACTTTGATAAAAGATATTCCTCCATTTTTTATTTCTACTGTTATGTTAGTTGCACCTGCATCAATTGAGTTTTCTACCATTTCTTTTACAACTGATGCTGGTCTTTCTATTACTTCCCCTGCTGCTATTTTATTTATTGTTAATTCATCTAGTAATACTATATTTCCCATTTTAATCCTCCGCTTTTTTATTAAACCTTTGGACTTATTTTATCATAACGTTTTTTAAAAATCTATACCCAAACACTAATAAAATAAAATTTATTTATTTTTCACATTCTAAACACAAACAAGACCCCTAAATAGAGGTCTTATTTGTAAAGCTTAGCAAGCAATCCAATTATTCGTAGGTGGTTTAATTTTAACCTTAGATGACAGAGTCATCACCGGACGCACAGCCCTACAATTAGCCCAACTCCAAATAAAGAAGCAGGCTATTTACCTGCTTCTTCTTTATTTTTATTTTCTAATTGTTTTTCAAAATAAGTTGTAAGTCCTATTAAAGTTAACAAATATACTGTAATTACTAATGGAACTGTTACAATTCCTATAGGTATTCTTGTAATAGCCATTACACTAAGTAGAACTGCTTGAGCTACAACTAATATAATAATTGTTTTTAATAATGTTTTTATAACTCCTATTTTTCTATATCTTACAGCCATATATATAAGTATTATTAAAGTTGCTATACCGAAAGGTACTATATATGGTTTTATTATGTCTCTTCCTCTAGTATTTGGTGTACTTTCTATTTCTATACTGTCAGCTGATAATTCTGTTCCATATTTTTCATTTACCTTATCTATTAAGCCTTGTTTTTGCTCATCTGTTATATTGTTTGCTGTTATTTTTACAGTATCTTCAAAAACTTCAACTTTTTGTATAATCACTTTCTCACCTGGCATAATTTCGTCTGTTATTTGTTTTATATCTGAAACATTAAAATCCGTTTCTAAATATAATTGTATACTTTTACTTTCTTTATATCTTAAATCAAAGTTAAGTCCAACTGTTAACGTGATTATTATTCCTGCAATTATTATTAATGCTAATATTGCAATTATAATTTTAGATTTTTTAGTTATATTATTTTTCTTTTCTTCCATTGCTATTTTTACCTCCTTCGCTATTTTTTACTCTTACTAATAGGTTTGTTATAGTAATATTATATAAAGCAATTAATAAAATTCCCCAGAACATTACCATTCCAAAACTACTTAAAGCCTCCCATTGTATAAAGCAGAAGGTAATAACAGCTATACATATAGGTATTATCTTTATAAAGAATTCTTTATATGTTTCTTTTAATGCCATATTTATTACTGTTTTGTCTACTTTTTCTTCTTTTCTCAATTTTGATAATAATTTATTTACAAATATATAATTTAGTATTAATACTACTGCTATTCCAAATATACTTTCTATTGATATTACTACATTTGTATATCTAAGTAATAACACAAATAATGATGCTAAACCAACATATGCAAACGCATTTACTAAACCTTCAGTTCTATATCTTACAATTAATACTATTAAAGCAATTGCAACTAATCCTAACATTACATATAAAATTATATTGATTTCATCTTGTGTTATATCTGATAAAATATATTGATTTCCTTCAACTGTGTATTTTACTGGAATATTTCCGTTATCTAAAACTACAGCCATACTAGAAGCTTGTCCTATATAACCTTGTAGTGTATCTGTATCCGTTGTTGAAGATCCTATTGATAATTGTAATTTTCCTGTTTCAATAGTTTCATCAAAACTTGTTGTCATAATTTCTTCATCATCAATTTTCATAGTAATTTCTTTGGTTGTTGTTTCTGTGCTACTACCATCAGTTGTAGTATTATCTGTGCTTTCAGTATTTTCGGTTAAATTAGTTGTATTAGATGTATTAGTAGTATTTGTTTCTACATAAGTACTACTTATATCTTTTAATTTATTTGTTCCTTCTTTATTAAATTCTATTTCTAAATATACAGCTGTTCCACTATAAGTTCCTGTTGAGTTAGAACCATACATTACTCTTGCTCTTTTTATATCATTATTATCCATTAAAACTTCTTCAGTGTCACTATCTATTATTTCAAATTTTCCTGTTGTTCCTAAATTACTTACAATATTATCTGTAGAATCATTTTCTGGTATTTCTACTAAAATATCTCCTGATGTTTCATCTAATTTTATAACATAATTATCAACACCTAAAGCTTTAAGTCTTTTTTCTATTATTTCTTTAGACTTTTTATAATTTTCTTCATTTAATACATCTTCTGAATTAGCAGGTGTTTCTTCTTTTGTATATCCTTTTTCTGCTAATTCTTCATCTGATAAATCATCTGCATCTGTAACTTCATTTCCATCTGCATCTTTTATCACAGTATCAGTTGTTTTATCAACTGATAATCTAATATTTCTTCCACCTTCTAAATCCATTGCATAATCATAATCTTTTACTTTGTTTTCCATTCTATTTTGTACTGGTACATAAACTCCAAAAAAAGCTACCATTGTTACAAGTACTATTAATAATATTATTGTTAATATTTTTATTTTCTTCATGATATTTCCTCCATTTTTTATTTAAAGCTATAATAATTTTGTTCCATTTATAACTAATTCAAACCATATTTTTAAATATTTTGCTGCATATTTACTCATCATAGTTCTATCCATAAATATTTCAAAGTAATCTAAAACAGGACATAATTTAGTATCTATTGTTAAATTAAGTATTGCTTTTCTTTCTTTACTATCTATTTTTAATTCTGCATTTGTTACAGCATAATTTACTCTATCATGTATATCAAATGTTGATAAATTAGTATTTGTCACTCTATCCCTATGAACATCTGATTTGTCTGCTAAAATTAGTGCTGCTGATATATCACTTACTGCTGTTCCTGTTTGTTCGTCATGATTTCCTATTGCCATCATAATTTCGGTTCTTTCTTTTACATCCATGCCCATATCTTTTAAAATGCTATATGCCATTATCGCTCCACTATGTGCATGATCTGTTCTATTTACACAATTTCCTATATCATGTAAATATCCTGCAATCTTTGCAAGTTCTATTGTCCTTTCTGGATATCCTAACTCTTGTAATATATCTCCTGCTCTTTTTGATACAATTGATATATGTCTATGACTATGTTCAGTATATCCGGAGTCCATCTAATTGTTTTTGTGCTCCTTTAATTAGAGCTTCTACCTCTTCATTTTTTCTAACATCATCTAAGGTAACCATTTTGTTCCTCCTTTAATTAGTTTTTATAGATTTTATATTAAAATGGAAAAAATATCAATATTTTTTATAAAAATAACAGAATAAAAAACGAAATATTTTTTCTAAGGTTACTTTTTAGTTCTTTCGCTTATTATCTTTATACACAATTTATCCCCCACTTTAAAAGTGGGGGACTTCTTCCCTAAAAAAATTAAAACTGATTATTATTATATTTTTACATAAACTGATTTCTGCTTAATCTAGTTATTTTTTCTATTGTTGCTATATCTATTTTTTCTTTTAACATACTTTTTGCTACCCTAATTGCTTCTTGTACTCTTCCTTCTTTTTTTCCTTTTTCTTCAGCTCTTAAAATTGTTCTTTCTCTGTCTAATCTTAATTCGTTTACAAATCCTCCCATATCAATTCCTCCTTCTAATATTTTTATATATTTTTCAGCTTTTTCTTTTCCTAAGTCTTT
>CALXFC010000062.1 GCA_944387485.1 uncultured Clostridia bacterium | reverse complement strand
AAGAGAAGGAAATCCATTTACATTCTATCATTATATGATAGATTTATCAGGAGGACCATGTATTTATAAGAGAATAACAGGATGTGGTTCTGGAACAGAATATCTAGCAGTAACACCAAATGGAGACTTTTATCCATGTCATCAATTTGTAGGAGATAAAAATTTCTTGATGGGAAATGTAGATGAAGGAATAACAAATACAAAATTAAGAGATGAATTTAAACTATGTAATGTATATTCTAGAAAAGAATGTGAAAATTGTTGGGCAAAACTATATTGTAGTGGAGGATGCGCAGCAAATAGTTTCCACACAACAGGAAGCATAAACGGAGTATATGAATATGGTTGTAAATTATTTAAGAAAAGAATTGAATGTGCAATAATGGTAAAAATAGCAGAAGCAATGGATGAATTAGAAAAAGAGGAGAATAATACCGTTGAGTAATTTATTAGAAAAATTAGAGAAATATTATAATGAAGATTACTTACCAATGCATATGCCAGGACATAAAAGAAATATTGAAATGCTAGGAGAAAAATTACCATACAAAATAGATATAACAGAAATAACAGGTTTTGATGATTTACATCATGCAGAAGGAATAATTAAAAATATAGAAGATAAAGCAAAGAAAATATATAAAAGTAAAAGAAGTTATGTCTTAGTAAATGGAAGCACATGTGGAATTTTAGCAGGGATAAGGGCAGTTGTGAATTTTGGAGATAAAGTAATAGTCGCAAGAAACTGTCATAAATCAGTATATAATGCAATAGAGCTAAATAATCTTAATCCTATTTATGTATTACCTAAAATTGGAGAAGATGGTATTGATAGAAATATAGATAGTAAGCAAATAGAAGAAAAACTAAAAGAAAATAAAGACGTAAAATTAGTAATACTAACATCACCTACTTATGAAGGAGTAATTAGTGATATAAAATCTATTGTTAATATAGCTCATAAATATAATATACCAGTTTTAGTAGATGAAGCACATGGAGCACATTTGAAATTTATGTCTGGTATTTCAGATAAAGAAGCACTAAACTCAGGGGCAGATATAGTAATTCAGAGTCTTCATAAAACTTTACCTTCACTTACAGGAACGGCTCTATTACATATACAAGGAGATTTAGTAAAAGAAGAAAGTATAGAAAGAGAACGTAGTATATTTGAAACAAGTAGCCCTTCTTATATATTAATGTCTTCTGTAGAGGAATGTTTAGATATTATTTTAAATGATGGAAAAAGTTTATTTAAAGAGTATGAAAATAATTTAAAATATTTCTATAACGAAACAAAAAATCTTGAAAATCTTAAAATATTAGGAAATGAAATAAAAGAATATTACGATTTTGGAAAAATAGTAATAAAAACAGATAAAACAAATATTACAGGAAAAGAATTATTTAATATTTTAAGGGATAAATATAAAATTGAATTAGAAATGTCTTCTATTAATTATGCATTAGCAATGACAAGTATATGTGATAGCAAAGAGAATTTTAAAAGATTATTAGATGCTTTAATAGATATAGATAACAAATTAGATAAACAAGAATTAAAAGAACAAGAAAAAATAAATATAAAGCTACAATTACCAAAAAAAGAAATAAGTATATTAGAAGCTATAAAAAATGAAAGTTTAGAGTTCAAGAATTACAAAGAAACAGAAGGAAGAATATCAAAAGAATATATATGGGTATATCCACCAGGAATACCATTAATTACTCCAGGAGAAGTAATTAATAAAGAACTTATTAAGAAAATAGCTGAATATGAAAAAGCTGGAATAGAAGTAAGAACAACTTCTGATAAATTTCCAAAAATAAATATTATAAAATAATTAAAAGGTCTCATTTAAGAGTCCTTTTAATTATTTTTGGGATCAACATATAATGTGTTGTAGTTTGTATAAATAACCATACCAGGTTTTGCTCCTTTTGGTTTTTTAACATATCTTACTTCACAAGTATCAACAGGAACATTAGAAGAAAATCTAGCTTTACTGTGATATGCAGTAATTTCAGCACATTTAATCAGTATGTCTTCTGTAGGAGTTTGATTATTTAAGAAAAGAACAGCATGGCTTCCATGAATATCTTTAGTATGAAACCATATATCATGTTTGTTTGCAAACTTAAGAGTCAAGTAATCATTTTCTTTGTTATTTCTTCCTACTAGAAGAGTAAAGTTATCTATTTTGTATTTTAAAGGATTAAATTTTGTGTTTTTATTTTTAGTAAGATTAGATTTTTTTATTTTGTTTTGTTTTTTATTTGTTTTCAAGTTTTTAGTTCTTTCTTTAAAAATATCATTTTCAGAAATCTCATCTAATATTTCAGCAACTTCTTCTATAGAACTTGCAGCCTCTAATTCATAAACAACACTTTCAATATAATCTAGCTCCTTGATTGTTTCTTTCTTTTGAATTGTTACTATTTCCAAAGCATTTTTTAATTTATTATATTTCTTGAAATATCTTTTAGCATTAACAGAAGGTAGATACTTTTCATCTAAAGGAATAGTAATTTTTTTATTATTATCATAATAGTTTTCAAGTTCTATTTCTTTTAAGTTTTTATTAGGAATCTTGTAAAGGTTTGCGGTAATTAGCTCACCATAAAGCCTATAGGTATCCATATTGTCACAATCTTTAAGTTTATTATTAATAGAGACAAGTCTCTTATTGTATTTTTTTAAAGTAGCTAAAATTAATTTAAGTACAGAATCTCTACTTGTTTTTAATTCTTCAGAAGATTCTTTATTATAATAAAAATCATCAAGAGCAAAGTTAATAGAAAAACTTTCCTCATTTATATCATCAGGAACAAGAAAATAATCATTATCTTTTATTTCTATTTTTAATTTTAAAGAATCAGTTCTATAAGTAATATCTTTTAAATAGTTATATATGTCCTCATTTGTTTTTAGGTTATTTTCTTTTATTATGTAAGAAACGTATTTCTTGCTAATACCATTATAAGTATCACTAATTATTTTAGGTAATAACGAAATATCATCTGTTTTAATAGAAGAACAAAAATCTTCTATTGTTTCAGATAGAAAATCTTTTTTACTAATTTTAGGATATGTGTACTTAATATGTGGTACAACTATGTGGGTTGCATTCTCGTTATTAATATGACGCATACTATCTATTATAATATTTTGGTCATCTAAAAGAATAATATTACAATGTTTTCCCATAAGTTCTACGATTAGTCTTTTATTAATAATATCATCTACATCATCAAAGCCTTCAAATTCAATTGTTACAATTCTTTCTAAAGAATTTGTTATTACATTTTTTATTCTAAGACCAATTAAGTGTTTTCTCAAAACCATACAAAAATTAGGTGCAACTTTTGGATTTCTTTTAGAGTGTGTTGTTAAATTTACTCTATAGTTTTGTGGATTTATACAAATATTTAAAGCATAATTTAATCCATCTAAATAAAAACCTAAAATAACAGTATTAGAATTAGGCTGAAATATTTTATCAATTCTTGCACCTGAAAGTAAGTTTAATTCAGTAGCAACAGCTTTTGTTATAATTCCATCAAATGCCATAATTTATCTCCTTTTTACTTTTAAAATAAACATAAAAATTATATCACAAAAATAAGAAAAAATCTATTGCTAATATACTTTTTAAAGTATATAATGTAGAAAAAATCGGTAGAGGTAATAATGGAAGATTTAAAAGAGCTAACTGTAGAAGAAAAAGTAGGCCAGATGTTTATGGTTGGAGTAGAAAATAAGAATTGCATAAAACCTGTAGAAAATCTTATAGAAAAATATAAAATAGGCGGTGTACTTTTATACAAAAAAGATTATAAAAACTATAAAGAATTAAATGAATTAATAAATAGATTAAGAATTCTAGGAAGAAAAAATAAAATACCTTTGTTTATTGCAATAGACCAAGAAGGTGGAAGAGTAAATAGAATGCCAGATGAGTTTTATAATCTGCCTTCTGCAAATAAACTTGCAGAAGAAAATTTGGTGGAAAAAGCAAGTGAAGTAACAGGCAAAATGCTAAGAAAAACAGGATTTAATTTTAATTTTGCACCAGTATTAGATATAAAAAGATTTGGAAATACTCAAGCAATAGGAGATAGAGCTTTTAGTGATAATGTAGAAATAGTAACAAAATGTGGTATTATTTATATGGATAAAATGAAAGAAAATCATATAGTGCCAGCAATTAAACATTATCCAGGACATGGAGCAACAACAAAAGATTCACATTTTGCCTTACCTGTAATAGAAGAATCAAAAGAAAATTTAGAACAAGAAGATTTAGTACCATTTAAAAAAGCTATAGAACATGGAGCAGATGTACTAATGGTAGGACATCTAAGAATAAAAGGAGTTACACACGGATTTCCTGCATCTATGTCTAAAAGCTTTGTTAGAAAATATATAAGAAAGAAAAATAGATTTAATGGGGTAGTAATAACAGATGACATTAGAATGAAAGCAGTTAGAATTTTATATGGAAGAAAAAGAGCATTAATAAAAGCATTTAAAGCAGGAAATGATATAGTTCTATTTAAATATAATACAGGTGATGAAATCTTACTTGATAAAATATTAAAAGAAGTAAAAACTGGGAAAATCAATATTGCAAAAATAAATAGAAGTGTAAGAAGAATTTTGAAAGTAAAAGAAAAATATGAAATAGAAAATGAAGAAATACCATATTTAGAAAATTTACCACAAGATATTAATATTAAGATTGAAGATATAAATAATAAAGTTAAGGGGGATGTAAATGAAAAAAGTTAAAAAATTACTTGTAATTTTAATGTTTGTATTATTGTTTCTGCTGATAGGAAACAAAAGTGATGCATCATCAAGTGATTTAAAATTGAATTATTTAAACTTTGATGCTAAAATACAAGAAAATGGCGATATGCTTGTTACTGAAACATGGAATATAAAAATAAAAGATACCAATACTTTATATAAAACATTTGAAACAGATAGTGATAGGTATTTAGGTATTAAAGATGTATCAGTAAAAGAAATAACGGATGGAAATAGTAAAGAATTTACAGAAACATCTAGAATTATGTATCATGTGACAAAAGATTATTATTATGGATTAATAAATAATGATGGAGATTTTGAAATTGCTTGGGGTGTAGGACTAGATGATGGGGAAGATACTAGAACTTATGAAATCTCATATACAGTAGAAGGTGCAGTAGGAAGATATTCTGATTATGATGAGCTTTATTGGCAATTTGTAGGTGATGATTTTGAGATAGATGCTAAAAAAATTACAGGAACAATAACATTGCCACAAAGTGTGGAAAATAAAGATGATATAAGAGTATGGGGACATACTAAAGGTTTAAATGGAGAAATATATGCAACTGATAATAATAAAATAGAATTTACAATAAACAATTTTAAAGCAGGAACATATGTAGAAATAAGAACATTATTCCCAACAACTGTTTTAACCGGCGAAGTAGAAAGAGTATATGAACATCCTATTTTAGATATTGCACTAGAAGATGAAACTATTTGGGCTAAAGAAGCAAATAGGGCAAGAAATGAAAGAATGCTATTTATAGGTGCTTTTTATATTGCAGTTGTAGTAATAGGTATTTTACTTATAATAAATACTATTAAAAAAATAAAAGTAATAAAAACGAGAAAAGAAAAAAAGCCAAGTCAAGAAATAATATATTTTAGAGAAGTGCCAAGAGCAGATAGTTCACCTGCAGAAGCAGTGTATTTAGAAGAAGAAACAAAAACTGATATAAATCCAAATAGGATAGGAAGAATCTTCTCTGCTACTTTACTCAAATTTTCTTTAGAAAAGTTAATAGAAATTAAGGATGAAAAAAATGAAAAAGGAAAAGATGAAATTTCTATTAAATTATTAAATAAAGAAGGTATTTTAGCATTAGAAAATAAAGATGAAAAAGCAATTGGAAAATTTTTAATATCAGCTTTTGAAAGTCAAGAAGATGGCATATTAACTGTAAAAGAATTAGAAAAATTTATAAAAAAATCACCATCAATGAAATTAATGGATTTACAAGAAGATATAAAACAAGGAACTAGAATAAAATTATTAGACAAAAAATTAATTGATAAAGAAGAGCAAGATAAATATGCAAAAGAATCCGGTGCTCAGGCAATGTTTATAGCTTTGTTTGTATTATATATATGTATGGCTTTTGCAATTGTAGAAGGGTTAGGAAATTTAACAATTCTAGGATGTGTAATTTTTACAATTATAATGTTTTTAAATATAGTTGTAAGAGGAATAGCTATTTCTAAGTTAAATATTTTTACACAAGAGGGAATAGATGAAATTGAAAAATGGAAAGGTTTAAAAAAATATATGCAAGAGTTTTCATTACTTGATAAAAGAGAAGTACCTGAAATTGCAATATGGGAACATTTCCTAGTTTATGCTACTGCATTTGGTATTGCTGACAAAGTATTAGAACAATTAAAAATAGTATATCCAGATATTGAAAATACTATAAATATAAATACATATCCATATATGTATTTAATGATACATACAGATTTTTCTAGAAGTTTTTCAAATGCTATTAGTACTTCAATGTCTTCTGCTTATTCGTCTGCATCAGGCGGAGGTGGCGGATTCTCTGGAGGAGGCCGGAGGTGGCCGGTGGCCGGAGGCGGTGGAGGAGGAAGATAATACTCTTTCACAAAAAATAATTATAAGAAAGGATTTAAAAGTATGGAAGAAGATAAAATTGAAAGAATATATAAAATATTAGATGGTATAAAAGTAAATAAGAAAAATGAAAAATTAGTAAACGAAATTAGAGAAGAACTATTAAACAAAGATTATATGGCTGCATATAAAAAAATAAATGAATTAAGTAAAGCTCAAGAAAATGACGAAGATGAAGAGGAGATTGAAGAAGTAGAAAATACAAAAAAAGATGAAGGTATTTATCCTGCTGAATTAAGTAATGTAAAATTGGAGCGTTTATTCATAGGAATATTACTAAATGATCCAAAACTTATTGTAAAATATTATTTTCCTTTTGAAGATTGCTATTTTGAAGATAATGATTGCTTAAATGTATATAAGAGTATAATATTTACTGAAGGTGGAGCATATAGTTCTGAGGATGCCAAAAGAGGTTTTAACTTTGCCAGAGATAACGAAACTGTATATAAATTTAAAATGGAATTAAAAAAAGAAGCGAAAAATAAAGATTATGATGTAGAAAAGATTTATATAGATTTAAGCAAACTTTTTATATTGAGAAAAAGTTATTTAGCAATTCCAATAAAGAGTATACAAGACAAAGTTGTAGAAATAACACAATATATTTTATATAAAAAAATGTCAGTTGAGGAAGTAAAAAGTGCTATAGAGCAAGTAAATGCTACTGAGAAATTTAAACGTGCTATTTTAAATGAAGGACTTACTAGCTTCTTAGAATCAGGGGATAATAATTTAAGAAATGGCTTACCACTTCCATTTCCAATTCTTACAAATGTATTTAAAGGTATAAGAAAAGGAGAAACAATGGCATTTGCAATGCCTTCAAACTCAGGTAAAAGTAGATTTACAATAGATGTTGCAGCACATGTAGCTTTAGTACATAAAAAGAAAGTATTAATAATTTCAAACGAAATGTCAGAAGAAAAGATGAAATTGTGTTTAATAACTACTATAATAAACAACAAAGCTATACAGAACATACATGGAGTGAATTTAAGTAAAACAGAAGGTGAATTATTAGAATTTAAATACAGAGCTGATGATCCTAATAAGGTAGAGACTGATGATGAGGGCTTTATATTAAGAAAAGAAGGAGAAAAACAAGGAGATTTTGTTAAAAGGTTAACAAAAGAATCAGAAGAATTTAGAAAAACAGTGCAAATTACTGATTGGGCAAATAAAGAAATAAAAAATGCAATTTATTTTATTAATATAACAGATCATACAAATGATGAACTTAAAAAAGTTATAATGAACTATTATTATAAAGAACAAATTGAATATGTATTTTATGATACATTAAAAACGGATACTGCAAATATAGGTATAGGAGAAGAATTAAAGAAAACAGCAACAATTTTATCAAATTTAGCACAAAACTTTAATTTGTATATTTGTTCAACTTTACAATTAACAGAAAGTAAAACATTACCTGTAAATCTTGATGTAAATGATTTAGCAGTAAGTAGAACTGTAAAAGAAGTTCTAGATACATTATGTTTAATGAAACAAATAAGTAGAGAAACACTTGATGATTATGAATATTCTTTAAACGAAGTAGATACTAAATTCTTTAATCTTAAAAAATTTGAAGATCCAGATGTTAGATATTATGCTTGTGTGGTTGACAAAAACAGAGCAGGTGCTAAACCAACTTTATTATTTAGACTAAACCTTGCATACAATGTTTGGGAAGAACTTGGATATTTACGTTTAAAACAAAATCCAGAAGAATAGAATAAAAAAATGTGCCTCGGGGGAAATTATGATCCGAGGCCTTTTATCTAAAATAATTTTTAAGAAAGTTGCTTTTTTTGAAGATATATGTTATTATATATAAAATTTTATTTTTCACTTCGTTTTTATAATTTTAATATTACCAAATTTTAAAAAATAAAATTTATTTCAATATAATATTTTCATATTAATTTATTATTCTTTTTAATTTAATTTCAAATTTTACAATTTAACATTGACTAAATATGAATTTGATAGTAAAATGATTTTATCAATAAAGGTCGTAAAAGTATCATAAAATTTTAAATACAAAACAAGATTAATTTATTAATAATTTAATTAGTTTTTATGATTATTTGTAAAAACAGAAAGGAGAAAAACCATGGAAGAAAGAATATTTGGCTTACTTACTGATATGAGTTCTGATATCAAAGAAATAAAATCTGATGTTACAAGTATAAAAGAAGAACAACAAAAAATGAAAGCAGATATTGCAAGTATAAAAGAAGAACAACAAAAAATGAAAGCAGATATTGCAAGTATAAAAGAAGAACAACAAAAAATGAAAGCAGATATTGCAAGTATAAAAGAAGAACAACAAAAAATGAAAACAGATATTGCAAATATAAAAGAAGAACAACAAAAAATGAAAACAGATATTGCAAATATAAAAGAAGAACAACAAGAAATGAAAGAAAATATTACAAGCATACAAGGAGAATTAAGAAAAGTTAGAAAGGGACAAAATAGTATAAAGAAAACTGTCAATTCATTAAGAAGTTCACAATCTGTAATTAATAATAATTTATTATTCGTAAGAAATATTCAGGAAAAAATGCAAGGAGATTTAGGTATAACTAAAGAAAATGTAGCAAAAATATTAGAAGCACAAAATGAAAAAAACGGCATACTAAAACTAAAATTAGTAAAATAAAGTAAAAAGAATAAGAAACGAATTGAAAAATAAAATAAAACTTCTTTCATGATATATGAAAATGAAAGGAGTTTATTTTTATGAATAATGAATTATTACAAAATAGAAATGTAAAAATGAATGAAAAAGAAATAAATAATGATATATAATGGCAAGCAATAAATATATGAGAATTAAATCAGTAACAGAAATAAACTCTTTTCATAAAATATAGAAATGAAAGGAGTTTATTATTATGAATTATGAATTATTAGAAAATGGAAATGTGAAAATAGGTGAAAAAGCACCTGATTTTGAAGCTATATCAACATTTGGAAAAGTAAGTTTAAAAGATTATGAAGGAAAATGGCTTGTATTGTTTTCACATCCAGGAGATTTTACCCCCGTATAATCTTACAATTTGGGGAAATATGAGAAAGTCTGATATTGCTTAAATTTTTCAGCATTGATAAGTTAATCTAATTTTATAATTTAATGGCACAAAATCGATTGTGGAGCCATTGGTTAGAAAGAAAAAGAAATTAAATAAGCATAAATTGAAAGGTTTATGCTTGTTTTTGCTTAAAAGTGGAGACGTACAAAAGTCGGCTCCGTTTTTAAAGAGCACCCTGCTAAAAGCCACGCTTTTAGGCAGTTATTGGGATACGAGACGTCTCCCTGATCCTGTAAGAACATGAAATTATTTAAATAAAAGTTAAATAAAAAATAAATTTTTATTTAAATATAGGTTTTTTATAAAAACTATGTTATAATATTATCATAATTAAGTAAAAAA
>CALXFC010000061.1 GCA_944387485.1 uncultured Clostridia bacterium | reverse complement strand
GCTAAAATGTGTATTGATAATGGATTTACATCTGTTATGATAGATGGTTCAAAATATGATTTTGAAGAAAATGTTAGATTAACAAAACAAGTTGTAGATTATGCGCATTCTAAAGGAGTTGTAGTAGAAGCTGAACTTGGAAAATTAGCAGGAATAGAAGATGACGTAAATGTAGATGCAAATGATGCTATGTATACAGATCCAGACCAAGCTGAAGAATTTGTTAAAAGAACAGGTTGTGATTCTTTAGCGATTGCTATTGGTACAAGCCATGGAGCTTATAAATTTAAAGGAGAAGCAAAACTTAGATTTGATATATTAAAAGAAATAAAAGAAAAAATACCAAATACTCCAATAGTATTACATGGAGCTTCAACAGTTATTCCAGAATTAGTAGATATGTGTAATAAATATGGTGGAAATATACCAGGAGCAAAAGGTGTACCAGATGAAATATTACATGAAGCAAGTGTATCTGGAGTATCAAAAATAAATGTAGATACAGATTTAAGATTAGCAATGACTGCAGGAGTAAGAAAAGTATTTGTAGAAGATCCAAGTGCATTTGACCCAAGAAAATATTTAGGTGAAGCAAGAGAATTAATAAAACAAACAGTAAAACATAAAATGGTAGATGTTTTTGGTTCAAGTAATAAAATATAAATTAACACAGTTTCTTAGCAAAAAGATGATATAGGAAAGCTTATTTTCCTATATCATAATTTATATTTGGGGGATTAAAATGAAAAAAATAAAGATAATTGGGATATTTATTACATTTATCTTAATGCTCTTATTAACAAATAAAGTGTTTGCATCAGAAGAAAGCACAAAGCTTTTATATCAAGATGTAACAATAAATGAAGATGGCTCTATAACAATAAAAGAAGCTACTATATTAAATGGAGAATATAATGGTCGAACAAGATATATAGAGGTTAAGAATAGTTATGCAACAAAATTTACTGGAATATATAGTAATTTTGCGGGAAATACTGATATATATAATGGAACTGATATAAAAGATATAAAAGTATATGATATATCACAAGAGAATTTTAAATCTATTTATGATATTGGAAAAGTAGAAAATACATATGAAAGAGTAAAAAAAGCATCTAATGGAGACTATGGAGTTTATGAACTAAATCAAGGAAATTCTATATCAGATTTTAAAATTTATTGTCCAAGTAGTGAAAATAAGGTTATATGTATAGAATACACTATAACAGATGCAGTAGTAGTACATAATGATATAGCAGAACTATATTGGAACTTCTTAGGAAGTGGTTATGAAGAAACTATAAACGATCTTCAAATTTTAATACATTTACCTGGAGAAGATAGTGATGTAAGAATCTGGTCTCATGGACCATTAACAGGTGAAAATAAAATTTTGGATAATAAGACTCTGTTTTTCCAAGATAGAAATGTAGAAGAATATACTCCAGAAACAATTAGAGTTATGTTTAATAAAGAACTTGTACCACTTGCTACTAAAAAATCTAACGCCTATGGCAAAGAAAATATATTAAAATATGAAAATCTAATGGCAGATGAGGCAAATGCAGAAAGAGTGAATGAAAAACTTAAAATCGAAAGTAGAGCAGGTGAAGCAGTAGTTGAATTAGAAGAAAATCCAAGAATTTATTACTATAATTCTGCAATGGAATTAGTTAATCAATTAGATGAAACAAGTGAAGAAAAACAAAATTTTTTAAATAGAATTGAAAATGTAAAAGATATTGTTAACGAAGATTGGAAAGAAGATTTAGAACTTTCAATAAAAATCATGACAGAGGATAATTATAAATTATTAACTAGAAGTAGATTAGATGATTTTAAAGAAGAAATAGAAGAAGGTTTTGACGAAGAAGCTAAAGAAGAATATTTAGATTCATATGAAGTGCTAAATAATATTTTAAAAGAAAGACAAGCTAAATTGAGAAAGATTTTTACAATTATGGTTGTAATTACTAATGTAATTTTAGGTCTTATTGTAGTATATAAATCTATAAAAGAATATAAAGAAAAACATAAATATAAAGGAAAATATTATAGGGATTTTCCAACTGAAGATAATCCTAATGTAATAGAGTACTTAATGAAAAGAAAGAGTACAAATTTAGGATTTTCTGCTACAATACTAAACTTAATAAATAAAAAAGTAATATCTTATGAAAAAACTTCTAAAAACAACAATATTAATCTAATATATATAGATGAAAACTATTCACCAACACCTGCAGAAAGTATAGTATTAGATGTGTTATTTAAGCTAATTGGTAAAAACAAAAAATGTAGTATAAATGCTTTAAAGACATATGGAAAAAGTCAAAGTACTGCAAAAAAGTTAATTGATAAAATTGAAGAATTCAAAAAAGAAACCATAGAAGAAGCAGAAATAAAAAATTATTTTAAAAATGAAGGATTATCAATTACATATAACATTTTGGTAATTGTAAACTATATATTTTGCTTATTTATGGCGTTTGGAGTATTCCATGGATATGGAAGCACAAAAACATTGCAAGTTATTGGATATATAATATTAGTAACATTTATTAATGGCATCTATTTAATTATAGGAAAGAAAGATAAGAACAGAACAGCAAATGGAAAAGAAACATATTCAAAATGGCTTGCACATAAAAGATTTTTAAAAGATTTTAGTAATTTTGATGAAAAAGATTTACCTGAAATAACATTATGGGAGAAATACTTAGTTACTGCAACAGTATTAGGCTGTGCTGATAAAGTTGAGAAAAAGATGAAAATGAGTATTACAAATACGAGTAATATAGATACAAGTCTATTAATATATCAAAGTGTAAATTTAGGAATAACTAGAGAATTAAGTAGAAGTGTTGAAACAGCTATGCATAATAGTTCTCATAGTATTAGCTCATCTTCATATAGTTCAGGTGGAGGCTTTGGCGGAGGTTCATCTGGCGGAGGCGGTGGCCGGTGGCCGGAGGAGGCCGGACGGTGGTCGTTTCTAAATAAAAATGCAGAGATTAATGATTTTTAATCTCTGTATTTTTGCTTCATAGCTTGATTTATTCTTCTTTCTGCATCTTTTTTTGCTATATCTTGGCGTTTATCATATAATTTTTTACCTTTACCAATTCCTAATTCTACTTTAACTAAACTTCCTTTAAAATACAAACTAATAGGAACTAAGCTATATCCCTTTTGTTTTGTTAGACCTATTAATTTATTTATTTCTCTTCTATTTAATAGTAGTTTTCTATCACGTAAAGGATCTTTATTAAAAATATTACCATGTTCATATGGACTAACATGCATACCAACAATATAAACTTCACCATTTTTAATAATAGCATAACTATCTTTTAAGTTTGCTTTCCCTTTTCTTATAGATTTTATTTCTGTACCTGAAAGTACAATTCCTGCTTCTAATTTTTCTTCAATAGTATAGTTATGATATGCAGTTGGATTTTTTGCAATCAATTTTGTATTCATTAAAATTCTCCTAATATTTATTTTATACAATAAATATTATAGCATAAAAAAATAAATAATGCACCTTAAAATAAATTTAAAGTGCATCAAGAAATAAAATTAATCTCTATCATCATATCTAGAGCTTCTTAATTGATTTCCATAGTACCAAACTAGAGCAACAATTGCTATTGCAGCAATTCCCATAATTAACCATGTCCATGCTGTTGCTGTCATTCCCATAAATGTTGCAGCTCCTGCATCTGTAGCTGTTCTAGTTGCTACATATCCTTCATTATTCATATTGTCGTTTGTGTCTTTAGTTGTATTAGTAGCATTTGTCATAGAATTAGTAATAGAATTTGCACCATTTTCTATACCTTCTGTCATATTTTTTGCTGTATTAGATACTCCACCTGCTGCATCTTCAATGGCATTTTCAGCACCACCAACAACATTTCTTACACCATTTGCAGCATCTTCCATCATATTAGTAGCATCATTTGCAAAACAAAAACTAAAAGAAAGAAGGATACTAGCAAGTAAAATACATGTACTAAATATTAATTTTTTCCACATAAAGATTCCTCCCATACAAAATATATAATATATACAATATTTTCCATAATAACTACATATGAAAAATAAATTATAATATTATTATTTTAAAATTTTAATAAAATATACATAAAAATAAAAAAATAAAAGCTCTATTAAAAAATAAAGCTTTTTTAAATTTTTATTAATTATCTTTTTAATCTAATTAAAATAGCAATTGCAAGAAGAACAAGTAAGACACCTATTACAATTAGAAGTATATTTAATATATTAGATAATCCTAAATCACTTTCAGGTAAAGCATTTGTTACTGTAGCTGCTGAATTTGTGCTTGTAGAGTTTGTTGTACTTGTTGAATCTAAAGTTTCGTTTGCATTTGAGCTATTTGTATTATTAGATGAACCATAAACAGTATTATCTGTACTAGAATTAGTAGCGGTTGTAGCATTATCAGTTGAATTTGAATCAGTAGTTGTTGTATTTGCATCAGTCACATTAGCATCTGTTGTGTTAGCTGTGTTTGTGGATAAATTAGTTGTTAAGTCTGTACTTAAATTTAAATCAACTGCATAACAGCTATTTAACAAAAATACAGAAGTTATAACAATCATAGTTAATATAATAAATTTTAAATTCTTTAATTTTAACATTTTAAACCTCCTACTTGAAATAATAATATTTCATATCTTTTGTTTTTACAAAATATATAATATCACAAAGGTTAGATACTGTCTAGTAAATTTTGTAAAAAAATTATAAAAATACTTTTTAAAGCTGAGAGCTGTTTTTTTGCTCCGTCCCCAAAAACAGTCATTGATTTATAGATCTTTTTAGAAATTAATAAAAATAAAATCAATATTGACACATATACGACAATACTGTATTATTTTGTCAGGAAAATAAAAAGAAGGGAGAAAAAATGATTAAGGTAAATAATTTAAAAAAGAAATTTATAAGATATAAAAATAAAAAGGAAAAAGAAGAGTTTTATGCTGATAATGGAATATCTTTTGAAGCGAATGAAGGAGAAATAATTGGAATTTTAGGTCCAAATGGTGCAGGAAAAACAACTTTACTTAGGATGATAGCAGGAATACTAGAACCAACAGAAGGAGAGGTTTTATTTGATGGATTAACTTATAAGAAAAACGAAATTGAAATAAAACAAAATATAGCTTACTTATCAGGAAATACCAAATTGTATGATACTTTATCTTGTTATGAATTATTAAAAATGTGTGCTGATATTTATGGAGTAGAAGAAAAGAAAGCAGAAGAAAGAATTAAAGAAATATCTAAAATATTAAATATGGATAGTTTTCTATATAATAAAATTGGAAATTTATCAACAGGTCAAACACAGAGAGTAAATATAGCAAGATGTTTAGTGCATAATCCTAAATATTATATATTAGATGAAGCAACTACAGGATTAGATATCATTTCAAGTCAAATTATACTGGATTTTATGAAAGAAGAAAAGAAAAACAATAAAACAATTCTTTATTCAACACATTATATGGAAGAAGCAGAAAATATTTGTGATAGAGTAATTATGATAAATAAAGGCATTATAATAAAACAAGGAACACCAAAAGAAATAAGAGAAGAAACGAAAACAACCAATTTAAGAGATGCCTTCTTTACAATGATAGGAGGTGCTTTAGATGAGTAATAATAATTTATTTAATATATTAAAAAAGGAACTAAGAGAATTATTTAGAGATAGAAAATCATTAGCAATGATGTTAGTAATACCAATATTTATACCTTTATTAATAATTGGTATGTCTGCTTTATTTGAATCGCAAGTAAGTAAAGATGTAAAAGAATATAATAAAATAGGATTTAGCTATGAATTAACTGAGGAAGAGGAAGAATTAGCTAAGAATATGAATATAGATGTAGTAACAGGAAATGAAGAAGAATTAAAACAAAAATATGATAATGGAGAAATATATTTATATGTAACAAAAGAGGATAACAAATATATATTAAATACAGGAACAAATGATAATGATACATATGCCCAAAATTTAGTACAATCTTATTTTGAGGCATATAAACAATATCTTCAAACAAATTACTTAGCGACTAATAATATAAATCCAGATGAAGTGCTAAATATAATAACAGTAGAAGAAAATATATTTGAAGAAGATAATTATTTTGCAAACTATATTAAAAATTATGCGTTTCTATTTATAATAATGGCAATAACAGTATCTGCAACATATCCTGCAACAGATACAACAGCAGGGGAGAAAGAAAGAGGAACATTAGAAACATTACTTACATTTCCAATAAAAAGTAAAGACATAATTGTTGGTAAGTTCTTAGGAGTTTCAATTTCTTCAATTATAACAGGATTAATTAGTTTAGTGTTAGCAGTAATTTCACTTG
Organism: uncultured Clostridia bacterium; assembly: GCA_944387485.1. GTDB lineage: Bacteria > Bacillota > Clostridia > TANB77 > CAG-508 > CAG-269. The sequence continues at coordinate 4,014 of CALXFC010000061.1, read as the reverse complement.
TAATTACAAAAGATATGTTTAGTATTTATGAAGGTATTGATATAATGTTTTCACCTATAAGTTTAGTGTTTAGCGTAGTTGTTATAATTGCATACTCTTTCTTTATAAGCGGACTATGTATAGCAATAGCAAGTACATCAAAAACATTTAAAGAAGCACAAAGTGCATTAACACCACTTACATTTATATCATTCTTTCCAGGAATGATAGCATTTATGGTGGGAGTAGAGGCAAGTCCAATACTTTCAATAATTCCATTTATAAACTTTACAGTAATTTTTACAGACATAAGTAATGGAAATATAAATATATTAAATATAGCTTTAATGATAATTTCTACAATTGTATATATAACAATAGTTTTAAAAGTTATAATAAACCAATACAAGTCAGAAAAAGTCTTGTTCTCAAGATGATGCTGTTTTTGGGGACGGAGCAAAAAAACAGTAAATATAAAAAATTACATTTATTTATTGTTATGCCATATTAATAGTGTTATAATAAAATTGTTAGATTAAAAATTAGGAGGCAAATAATGAAAAGTAAACTAAAAATATTATCAATAACATTAATAATGGTATTAATATTACAAGTATTTTTGCCAGTAGTATCAAATGCTGCTGAAATAGAGACGCAAGAAGATGAAGGAACATTAAGTGTATCATTAAAAAGAGATGAAATAAATCAAAATCAAGTAAATATTATAGCAACAGACAGCCAGTATAATATATTAGAATTAAAGTATGTATATAAAAGTATAGATGTAAGTAATATTGATTATTTTGAAGAAGATAATGATGATGTATATAATTTAAAAATATCTCCATCACAAAATGTAGAAGCTTCTTTTATGCTAGAAGGATATGGAACATATACAGTTTATGCAAAGAATTCAAGAGGAGATAGGTTTTTAGCTAGAATAACAATACATGATCCGGGAGCAGCACCAGATTTGACCTTAATAAAAGATGAAGAAAATCCACTTTCTTTAACTATTCAAGCTATAAGTAGTAATAGTAATATTGCAATACTAAAAATAGCTAAGTTAGATGATATAAATCAAGAAGTAGATTTTGATATAGAAGGAACTAATATAGAATTTAATAAAAGTAATAATGTTAATTTGATACATAAGGTAGATGAAGAAGGTTTATATGAAGTCTATGCCGAAGATGAAAATGGAGCAAGTGCAACAAGCCGAATATTTTTATCAGAAAGTGGAATACCAATAGAAGCAAATATTACAGATTTAGGAAATAGAGAAATAAATTTAAATATTACAGATAGTATTTGTAATATTACAAAAATAAAATTTGCAAAAGCATCTGAAATATCAGATTTTGATGATTTTGAAACAAAAGGAGAAGATATTCCGTTTACACAAGGAAAAAATGTAGATGTAAATTATACACTTCCTGAAGATGGAACATATACATTTTTTATAGAAGATGAAGCAGGTTATAGAATAATGCTAACTAGAAGAATAACTTCTGATGAAAATACAATGGAAATAACAATAACACAAGATGAAGAAAATCCAGGAAGTTTAACAATAAAAGCAACAGACACAGTAAGTGATATAGTCGAATTAAAAGTTGCAATTGGTGAAGGAATTAACATAGACTATTTTGAAAATAATGGAGAAAGCTTAGATATAACACCAGGAAGAGAAGTTACAGTAAATTACACAGTAGAACAAAATTGCCTTTTAAATGTTTATATAAAAGATGCAGATGGTTATAGTCATTTGTCTAAAAAAACAATAATAGTAGAAAGTAGTTCTACTCAAAATCAACCTCCTCAAATAACATTATCACAAAATCGAGATAATCCAAAACAAATTGATGTAAGTGTAAGTGATATAGACAACTTTATAGATACAATAAAATGGGCTAAGGGAAGTCATGATGTAGAATATTTTAATAGTAATGGTACTACTATTGGACAAGGACAATTAGGAAAAATCATTACAACTGAGTTTACAATTGATAGTGTAGGTACATATACAGTATTTGCGGAAGATGAAGATGGTGCAAGTATAGTAGAAGAAATAAATATATTAAGTATAGATGAGACAGAAGAACCAGATATAACAGTTCCTGAAATTACTGGGGTAACTAACAATGGTATTTATAAAGATTCTGTAACTCCAAATATTATAGATGAAAATTTAGCAGAAGTAACATTAACTAAAGATGGAGAAGTTGTAGAAGATTACCAAAATGGAGATATTATTTCTAATGAGGGAAATTATGTTTTAACAGCAACAGATGAAGCAAAAAATGAAACAAGTGTTACATTTACAATAGATTTAACAACACCTGAAATAGAAATTTCACAAGAAAATACAGATAATAAAAATGTTGCAGCTATAATTAATTTAACAGATAATTTAACAGGAATAGATATATTAAAAGTTGCAAGTGGTAATCAAGAGGAAAGCTATTTTGAAAGTAATGGTCAACAGATTAGTATAATAAAAGACGGAACTTCAGCAATAGGAAAAATAGGATTTAGTGAAAATGGTACATATACTGTTTACACAAGAGATTTAGCAGGGAATGAAAATGTTCAAGCATTCGAGATTACTACAATAGATGATACTGAAGAGCCAGAACCTGAACCAGAGCCTGAGCCAGATACAACAGCACCTACAATTAGCTTTGAAAAAGAAGTTTCACAAGATAATAAGTCTGTAAATTTAACAATTAATGTAGTTGATACAGAATCACAAATAAAAATTGTTAAAATGGAAAGTGGAGAAAGAGATACTACATATTTTGAAAATAATGGAACAGAACTTCAAATGGAAAAAGGAGATAAGACATCTAGTTCATTAGTAAAAATAACTGAAAATGGAACTTATACAGTATATGCAGAAGATGAGGCTGGAAACAGAGTAGTAGAAGCAATTGAGGTAACAGAAATAGAAAGCCAAGAGCCTGAGCCTGAACCAGAGCCAGAACCTGATACAACACCACCAACTATTACTGGAGTAGAAAATGGTAGAACTTATAGAAACTATGTAACACCGAGAGCATCAGATGAAAATTTAGCAGAAGTAATATTAACTAAGGATGGAAATATAGTAGAAAATTATCAAAACGGAGACCAAATTAAGGAAAATGGTAATTATATTTTAACAGCAGTAGATGAAGCAGGAAATAGAACAGAAGTAAGTTTTACTATAAATATTGAAGATGAAGATACTAACGAAAGCAATAATACAAATACAAACACAAATACGAACACTAATACAAATACAAACACAAATACGAACACTAATACAAATACAAACACAAATACGAATACTAATACAGATACAAATACCAATACAAATAATAACAACAATAATACTAACACAAATACAGAAGGAAATAATACTAATACAAACGAAAGTACTAATAACAGTAACAACCAAACAAACAGACCAAGTGGTAATAATATTAATGGAGGAAGTAATACAAGTGGAAATATCCAAAATTCACAGGGAAGCGGTACAGCAAGTGGTAGATTACCATATGCAGGTCTAAGAAATGTATTATTATTTGTAATAATAGCTTTAATAGTAGTTGCAGGATTTAGCTATATGAAATACAGAAAATATAGAAAGTTTTAAAGTAAATAAAAATACTTTGTAACAAAAATGTAATAAATAATTTAAAGGAAAACTATTTACAAACGAAAAGTTTTTGTATAAAATAGCAATATACTAAAAATAAAACCAAAGAGAAAGGAAAAAGTAGATGATTAGAACACTTGAAAGCCTTGTGGCTGTACACACACACACACACACACACAAGTAGTTTATTAGTAAATAAAAAAAGCATAAGTATAGATAAGAAAGATAGTAATGAAACCTATTATTAGGTTTTATTGCTGTCTTTTTTGCGTCTTAAAATGTTTTTAATATTAAAAATATAAATAAAAAGAAAATAAGGAGGAAGAAAATTGAAAGAACAAAAAGAAAAAAACAAAATTAAAAGAAAGGAAAACAAAGGTATTACTCTTATT
>CALXFC010000060.1 GCA_944387485.1 uncultured Clostridia bacterium | reverse complement strand
TAAGAATTCTCCTCTGCCATTTCTTACAACATGCCATGGTGATCCTTCCTTATCGATTTCCCAGATTCTATCTGGCTCATCTCTAACACATTTTAGTGATAGAATTGTTATTGCTCTTACCATGTCATGTGTATCAAGTGAATTGAACATTGTATCAATAGTTTTTTGAGGATAACTTTCAAGCACGTCATAAATTTTACTGGCAAAATCATAACCTCTGCCAAATGCAACAAACTTTAGAATTGCATCTGTAAAAAAGTAATTAGTAGGACAATCTAATCCTTTACCCAAAATTTCTAAGGGTACTTTATACCAATATTCACCAAGGATTAGATGCTTACCATACTGGTTTGCACGATTTCTAATTCCTTCTAGCACGAATGGCTGTAGTTCACTTGCAAGATCTAGTCTAAAGCCATCTACATATGGTGCAAATTTTGCAACCACACCATTTTCTCCATAGACATATTCTTGATAGCCTTTTGATTGCTGGTTGAAAATTGGCATATCTTTAAAGATTCCATACCAACAGATATAACTATTTCCATTGATGTAAAACCAATCTCGATACCTAGAGTTTGGATTACTCATTGCTTCTTTGAAGATTGGGTTATCACTGCTACAGTGATTAAAAGCAATGTCTAGGATAATATGCATCCCAAGTTCATTTGCCTTTTTATGAAGTTTATCCAAATCCTCAAAAGTGCCTGCGTCTGGATCAATCTCCATGTGATTGGTAGATGCATACCTTTCATACCTATAAAGACTTTCATTAATAGGCGAAAGATATACAATATCAACAGACAATTTCTTGAGATATTCTAACTTCTCACATATTCCTTCTATGTTTCCACAGAAGAAGTCGTTATTGTGGAATTGTCCATTACTATTTCTCTTCCAATCTGGAAATTCTCCCCAAACCCGATAGTTACGTCCCTTTTGTTTTCCTGTCTTTTCTCCCCCGTTGTAAAATCTATCAACAATAAGTTGATATGCAATTGAATCTTTTGACCACTCAGGTACTGAAAATCCCTGTTGGATTACTAGCTCTCTCCAGTATGGTGCTTCATCCCAATGATACATGAGTTCAGGTTGATTAGTCTTCCGACTAATTTTGATAGCTCTCTTTTCACCGTTAATTTCCAAAGAAAAGAAGAAGAAATAATTACCTAGCCGTTCAAATTGTACCTCAGTACAATATTTGCCGATACCTTCTTTTTCTTCTTCTCTTCTCATTTGTTTAACAATGGAAGGATTTTCACCATACTGATTAAACAAAACTTGTACGTTTTCAATCCAACCAAATGTATTTGAAATCTCTAGTGTTACTTCAAACGTTTTGCCTACTTCCACTTCTTGTTTAGGTGATGTTGTAACCCGAATAAAACCTTTCATCTTTTCCTCCTAGTTGCTCTTTAGAACTATTTTCACCTTAACACTACACTACAATATGTGTACACTTAAAATTTACTACAGTTATTTAACCTTGTCAAGGAAAAATAAAAAAGAAAGTAGAATTATTTTTTTATTTTAGTTCTATTTTCTTTTTTCTTTATTTAATATTCTATTTACTATTATTTTTTTCTTCTAACATTTTTTTCTTACTTTTAAACGCAAAGAATTTACTGATGAAGAAGTTTAAAATAATTACTATTACTGTAAGCCCTGCTTTTGTAATTATATGTGGTATTGGTAGATTAAATAATATAATTCCTCCTACAAATTCTATTACCATTGTAAAAGCTCTTCCTAGCATAAATTTACAAAATTCGGTGAATTTCTCTTTTCTGGTTTCCGCTTCAGAATGAAATACCATATCTTTATTTGTAAAATATGCAACCAAAACTGCTAATACTATCGCTATAAAGTTAGATATGTTTTCGTCTATTTTTAACAATGTATTTAAAACAAAGAAACTACCTAAATTAACTATTGTTGTTACAGCTCCAAATAAGACATATAAAATTACATCTTTATATTCCAAGCATAAACCTTTTATAGTTTCCATATTTATATTTTTTATTTCTACATCTTTTAACTTAACTTTTTTTATATTGTTTTTATTTTTTTCTTTTTTCATTTTATCTAGTCCTTTTATTTACCTTTTTGGCTTTTCTTTCTATTTATCGATATTTATTTTTTTATCTATTATATATTGTGGTCTTCTCTTTGTTTCATCATATATTCTTCCAATATATTCTGACATTATCCACATTGATAACAATTGTACTCCTGCAAAAAATGTAATTGCTACCATTACAGATGTCCATCCAGCTGATAAATCATTTAGTTTAAATATATATGATACTAATGCATAAATCAATATTATTATTGAAATTATTATAGACAAAAATCCTAAAGCACCTACTAATTTTAATGGTTTTGTTGAAAAACTTATTATTCCATCTGATGCTAGTTTTAACATCTTTTTTAATGGATATTTTGTCTTTCCTGCAAAACGTTCTTGTCTTTCATATTCATATGGCATTTGTTTAAATCCTACCCAACTAAATAATCCTCTTAGGAATTTATTATGTTCAGGCATACTATTTACTACATCTACTACTTTTCTATCTACTAAACGGAAATCTCCCGTATCTTTTGGTATTTCTACATCTGATAAAGCATTTAATGTTTTATAGAACATTTTTGCAGTAAATAATTTAAATGCTGATTCTCCTTTTCTCGTTTTTCTTTTTCCATATATTACTTCATTTCCTTCTTCCCAATATTTTAGCATATCAGGTATTAATTCTGGAGGATCTTGTAAGTCTGCATCTATAATTATTATTGCATCTCCTGTTACTTCTTTTAATCCTGCTGTTACTGCTGCTTGATGTCCAAAGTTTCTAGAAAATGATATTACTTTTACATGTTCATCTTTTGAAGCAATAGACTCTAATATTTCTAATGTTTTATCTTTACTTCCATCATTTATAAATATTATTTCATAATCATATTTTTCTAATCCACTTAATATCTTTTTTACTCTTTCGTAACATTCATTTGCAACTTCTTCTTCATAATACATAGGTATTACTAATGATACTTTCTTTTCTTCCATTTAAATAATCTCCTTTTTATTATTTTAATAAGTTATTTATTTAACTCATTAAATCTATCTTTATATTGATTTAATTTTATTTCAAAATCTTGTTTACTTCTTTTTATTACTGTTTGTAATACTAATCCACCAAAGAAAGACTGTATTGAGCATATAAAGAAAAATACACTTGCTACGAATGATGGCATTTTAGGTACTAAACCTGTCTGTACATAATCTATTAATACTGGTGTTAAAAATCCTAATCCAATTATTGCAAGTATTACTGCTACCCATGTAAAGAATGAGAATGGTCTATAATCCTTATATAATGTACATATTGTTTTTATTACTTTCATTCCATCTGTATATGTATTTAATTTTGATTCGCTTCCTTCTGGTCTATCTCTATATTCTATTACTACATTTTCTACATTCATATTTTTATCTAATGCATGTATTGTCATTTCTGTTTCTATTTCAAACCCTTTTGATAATACTGGAAATGTTTTTACAAACTGATAACTAAATGCTCTATATCCTGTCATTACATCTCTTATATCACTTTTATATATCATATTTATTAATTTTCTTACTATAACATTTCCACTATTATGAAATGGTCTTTTATTTTCTGTAAAATATGTTGATGATAATCTGTCACCTACTACCATATCTGCATCTCTTTCTAATACTGCATCACATAATTTTCTTGCATATTCTGCTGGATATGTGTCATCACCATCTGTCATAATGTAACACTTAGCATCTATATCACGGAACATACTTCTTATTACATTTCCTTTTCCTTGTTTTCTTTCATATCTAACAATTGCTCCTGCTTCTCTTGCTATTTTATCTGTTCCGTCTTTTGAATTATTATCATATACATATATTGTTGCTTCTGGAAGTGCTTTTTTAAAATCTTCTACTACTTTTTTTATTGTTTTACTTTCATTATAACATGGTATTAATACTGCTATTTTATCCATTATTTTTACCTGCTTTCTCTATTTTTTATATTTACACAAAACCTATGCAAAGATATGCATAGGTTTTCTAACTATTTTAACCATTCTGGGTTTGCTAAATACCAATCTATAGTTTTTACAATTCCATCTTCAAATTTTGTTTTTGGATACCATCCAAGTTCATTTTTTATTTTAGTTGGATCTATTGCATATCTATAATCATGTCCTTTTCTGTCTTCTACATATTCGATTAAATCTTCTGATTTTCCTAATCTTTTTAATATTAATTTTACAATGTCTATATTTCTCTTTTCGTTATGTCCTCCAATATTATATCTTTCTCCAGCTACTCCTTTATGAAATACTAAGTCTATTGCCTCACAATGATCTTCTACATATAACCAGTCTCTTATATTTTTTCCCGTTCCATATACTGGTAACTTTTGATCATTCATTGCTAATTTAATCATATGTGGTATTAATTTTTCATTATGTTGATATGGTCCATAATTATTTGAACAGTTTGTTACATTTACATTCATGTTATATGTTGTATGATATGCAAATGCAATTAAGTCTGAACTTGCTTTTGATGCTGAATATGGGCTACTTGGTTTTATTTCTGATTTTTCTGTAAAATATCCTTCTTCTCCTAATGCTCCATAAACTTCATCTGTAGATATATGTACAAATTTGTTTTCAGAACCTTCTCCCCATTTTTGTTTTGCTGTTTCTAGTAATGTATGTGTTCCAAGTACATTTGTTTTTGTAAATACAAATGGTGCTTTTATACTATTATCTACATGTGATTCTGCTGCAAAGTGAATTACTCCATTTATATCATATTTATCAAATACTTCTTTCATTTTTTCAAAATCACATATATCTGCTTGTACAAATTCTATTTTATCTATTACATTTCTTAAATTGTCCATATTTCCTGCATATGTTAGTTTATCAACAACTACTACTTTATAATCTGGATGTTTATTTACAAAGTATTCTGCAAAGTTTGCTCCTATAAAACCTGCGGCTCCTGTTACTAATACATTTTTACTCATTTTTCTTTCTCCTTTACTTTTACACTATTTTAAATCTTTAAACAAATCTGTTTTTCTTAATTCTTCTAATGAAGGCCATTTTGCATCTTTTTCAGATGTTAATAAATCTTCTTGCTTCATATCTCCAAAAGGCCATTCAATTGCAACATCTGGGTCATTCCAAGCAAGACCTCCTTCTGCTTTTGGATTGTATATATCATCACATTTATACGTGAATTCTGCTTCGTCTGATAATACTAAAAATCCATGTGCAAATCCTCTTGGAATCATAAACATTTTTTTATTTTCCTCTGAAAGTCTAACACCTTCCCATTTTCCATATGTTTTGCTTCCTGGTCTCAAATCTACTGCAACATCAAAAACTTCACCTTTAATTACTCTTACTAATTTTGCTTGTGAGTTTTCTTTTTGGAAATGCAATCCTCTTAAAACACCTTTTTTTGATTTTGATTGGTTATCTTGTACAAATTTATAGTTTAAACCAATCTCAGCAAATTCTTCTTCACTATATGTTTCCATGAAATATCCTCTATTATCTCCGAAAACTGTTGGCTCTACAACACAAACTCCTTCTATACTTGTATCAATTCTTTTAAATTTTCCCACGAAAGATTCCTCCTTAAAATTTAAATTATTCTTCTCCAAATTTATTTTCTGCTAAATCTTTTAAATATACTCCATAATCTGTTTTCATATATTTTTTAGATAATTCTAATAATTCTTCACTTGTTATCCATTTATTTTTATATGCAATTTCTTCAGGGCAACATACTTGCATTCCTTGTCTTTTTTCTATTGTTTGAACAAAGCTTGCTGTTTCTATTAATGCATCATGTGTTCCTGTATCAAACCAAGTCATTCCTCTTCCTAGTTTTTCTACAGTTAATTTACCCATTTTCATATATTCTTCATTTATAGATGTTATTTCTAATTCTCCTCTTGCTGATGGTTTTATTGTTTTTGCAATCTCAACAACATCATTTGTATAGAAATAAAGTCCTGGTACTGCATAATTAGATTTTGGTACTTCTGGTTTTTCTACTATTGATACAGCTTTTCCTTCACTATCTATTTCTACAACACCATATCTTCTTGGGTCTTTTACGTAATATCCAAATATTGTTGATTCATCTTCTCGTTCATTTGCTCTTCTTAATATTTCTGGTAAATGAGAACCATAGAACATGTTGTCTCCTAAAATCATAACAACGTTATCATCACCAATAAATTCTTCACCTATAATAAATGCTTCTGCTAGTCCATTTGGTTTTTCTTGTACTTTATATTGGAATGTCATTCCCCATTGTGAACCATCACCTAATAATTCTTTAAATGTTACTATGTCTCTTGGTGTTGAAATAATTAATACATCTTTTACTCCTGCTTCCATTAATACAGATATTGGATAATAAATCATTGGTTTGTCATATACTGGCATAATTTGTTTTGATATTGCTATTGTTAGTGGATATAATCTTGTTCCACTTCCCCCTGCTAATACGATTCCTTTTCTATTTTTCATTTTAATTCACCCTTTCTTATTACATTTTACCTTCTGCTTTTAAATATCTTTTTAAAGCATCTTCCCATTCTGGTACTTCTATTCCTTGAGCTTCTAATTTAGCTTTTGACATTTGTGAATTCTTTGGTCTTTTGGCTTGTGTGATTTTCATCATATCAATATATTCTTCTGTAGTTACTGGATTTACTTTGCAAATTATTCCTGCATATTCAAATATTGCTTTTGTAAAATCATACCAAGTTGTATATCCTTCATTTGTAGCATTATAAACTCCATATGGTATTTTCTTTTCTATTGCTTCTCCAATAAAGTTTGCTAAATCTTCTGCATAAGTAGGTGAACCATGTTGATCTGAAACTACATTTATTTCATCTTTTGTTTCTCCTAATTTAAGCATTGTTCTAACAAAGTTGTTTCCATCTCCATATAGCCATGCTGTTCTAAATATATAATATTTATCTGTATTTTCTTCAATTGCTTCTTCTCCATGTAATTTTGTTATTCCGTATGCTGTAACAGGCGCTTTAGGATCATCTTCTTTATAATCTTTTTCTACATCCAAATCTCCACCAAATACATAATCTGTACTTACATGTACTAAAACACAATCATTTTCTTTTGCTGCTTTTGCTAAATTTCTTGGTCCATCTGCATTTATTTTTTCTACGATTTCTCCAGCTGTTTCTGCTTTATCTACTGCTGTATATGCTGCACAGTTAATTATATATTCTGGTTTTACTTCTGCCACTTTTTTTAATACGGCTTCCTCATTTGTTATGTCTAAGTCCTCTACATCTGTACATATTAATTCATTTCCTTCTAATCTTTTTCTAACAGATTTTGCAAGCATTCCGTTTGCTCCTGTTATTAATATTTTCATTTAATTACCTCCCTTTTTGATAAAACTTTTTATTTTATCCTAAATTCCCCTATATAATATCATTTAAACAAAAAAAGTACAAGGGTTTCTTGTACTTTTTGTTCATTTTACCATGGTGTTGTTCCATTTGGTCTTGGGCATGGCTCTTGTGGCATATTTTCGTAAACTGGTATTGTAAATTCAAATTGGCTGTCTATCATTCCATTAGCTTTATATTCTTTGGCTACCCTTTGTCCTTCATCATTTGCTCCTCTAATATTTGTCATATACTGATGTGTATAATAAGGTTCTTGGACAACATCATATTTTTGATAATATAAAGTTGTTTGTCCTTGTGATAAATAATCATTATATAAAAACGCTGTACTTCCATTTATACAAAGTTCTGGCGAAAACCAATGGTGATTATATGCATATGCAGCTCCATTTTGCCAAATTTCTTCTTTTGTAGACCCTGTTGCTTGTATATTAAATAAATTATATACTGTACTTTGTCCATGTATGCCATCATTATATACATATCCATCACTTAATGGTGTTCCTCCAGTCCCTTGTTCTTGTATCATTCTTGAAACTAGGTGAAATGGACTAATATTATAGGTTGTCGCACTAGATAAAATTGTATTTATAATACTATCTGTTGTTGTAATTCCTTTTTCTTCATATTCTGTTAAATATGTTCCTTCTATCATCTTTGCTATATCAGAATATGTACCTGCACTTGATGTTAAGTCTTGAAATTGAAATACATATTCATCGTCTAAACTATTTCTTGGATCCATTATATATTCAATCGCAGCCCTAGATGCTCTATACCAACCTGGTTCATATTCAGTTAAATCTTCTGTTCTCCATTCATCTGTGTACTGTGTTAAACTCCTTGCACTTACACTACCATCTGAACCTTGTACTAATTGATCTTCATTATCTATTACAGTATTCCAATCAAGTCCTATATAATCTATTGTTATTATCCAATTTGGATGTTCATTTTGCAATTTTTGTAACTTTTCTTTATATCCTGGATATTTTGAATCATCTAAGCTTTCAAAATTAGAAACCTTTTCTTTTGCTTCTGAAAATTTGAATTTTTGTGCTTCACTTCCGTTAGATTCAAAAACTCCTACATTTCTTCCATCTATATTTATAGCTCCATTAACATCCAAATATAAACCTGTATTTTTTGAAATTATATAATAACTTCCATTTTCTGCAGTTTTTATTTTCCACTTTTGAGAATCTAAATTATTATCTTCACTTTGTATAACATTTGTTCCGTCTACTGTCAATACTTGTTCTGTTTCTCTACATACTATTTTATAATAACCATCTTCTAAATATTCTAATTTAAATTTTTGATTATTACTTTGTTCATTAAGTGTCCATATTTGTAAATTAGAGCTATTTAAATCTACATCTAATACCTTGCTACTATCAATATTAGTAACTATATTATAAATACTACTTGTATTTATTATTGGAACTTCTTCAAACTTAAACATCTGAGATGTACTCTGATTTCCATCATATATTTGTAATTTTGTTCCATTACTAATATTATCATTTGGTACATCTAAATATGCTTCTGCTCCCTTAGATACAATATAATAGTATCCATTTCCAACGGGTTGTAATATCCATTTTTGATATTCTGTTCCGTTTGACTCAAACTGTTGTACTAATGTTCCATTATTATTAGAACCTCCTCTTACATCCAATAATTTTCCAGAATTTACTGACTTTATTTCATAATATCCTTCTTCATTATATGTTAGTTCAAACTTCTGCTGTTGTAATATATTTTGGCTCCATAACTGTAATGTCGCTTCATTTTCATATGCCCCTTCTGCTATATCTAGATACATATTTGTATCTAATGCTGTACTTATTTTATATACTCCATCTTCTATAGTCTTTTGGCATGTTGGCTTTTCTACCTTTTCAAATGCAAATTTTTGACTATCTGTTCCGTTTGATTCATACATTTGAATATTAGTTCCATCTTGAATATTTCCATTTGTTACGTCTATATACAGTCCATTTAATTTAGATATTATTGAATAACTTCCATCTCCATTATCTTTTATAACCCATTTCTGTGCATCAGATCCGTTTGACTCATATTGTTCTACATTAGTACCATTCGTTAAACCATTTCCTGCAACATTTAACGATTTTTCTGAATGTTGTGCTAATATTTGATAAGTTCCATCTCCCTGGTAAGTAACTATAAATCTTTGATTTTTACTTATCACTGCTGAAGATGTCCATAATTGTACATTCGCCCCATTTTCTCTTGAAAAGCTTTCTACGTCTAATCCAATGTTATTATTTGACCATGTTTTTATCATATATGTTCCGTCTTCTATTGTTTTGGTTCCAGTTACTTCTTTTACTTCTGTTAATTTAAACTTTTGACTATCTGTTCCATTTGACTCATATACTTGTACATTTGCTCCATTTGCTGTACTTGCTCCTGCTACATCTAAATATAATCCATTACATACTGATATAAATGATACATATCCATTTCCTGCATCTACTATTTTCCATTTTTGTGCATTAGATCCATTATATTCATATTGTTGCACATTTGTACAATTTTCTGTCTTTGCTCCAAATACATCTAATACTTTTCCTGAATGTTGTGCTGTTATTTTATAGTATCCATCTTCTGTTTTCTCTATTTTAAACATTTGATTTTTTGTTTTTTGAGCTGATTTTTCCCATGTTTGTACATTTGCTGAATCTAATGTTGATTGTTCTGCTACATCCAACACATTATTCTCATTCAACTTTGTGTGTATATAATATATTCCTTCTTCTACTTCTATTTGTTTTGGCTCTTCTATCTTATCTAATCTAAATTTTTGACTATCTGTTCCGGTTTGTCTCATATACTTGTACATTTGCTCCATTTGCTGTACTTGCTCCTGCTACATCTAAATATAATCCATTACATACTGATA
>CALXFC010000059.1 GCA_944387485.1 uncultured Clostridia bacterium | reverse complement strand
AGACAATTTAAAAACTAGGAGGTGAAAATATGTATAAAACAATGTAATAGAAATAATTATATATGGATGTAATATTAAAAAAAGTAACGAAAAATAATAAATTGCATAGACAAAATGAAAGTAATATTATAAAATGATTGGCATAGGAAATGAGAATAAGCAGATGTGGTTTGCCTCCGTAAGGAGGTGAGGCGTATGATAGAAATACAATCATTAATTGCAACAATATACATATTATATTATTCTTTAATAGGAGTAACTATCATTACGTTTGCCTTAATTATTGCATTAGTAGTAATTATTAGCAAACAAAAATAACCAACAAAAAACACATCTGACTTGATCGGGAGATGTGTTTTTAACATATAACCTGGCAAACCACTTTGTGGTTTCTCCATTTCCTATATTTATTATAATCTAATTTTAGTAAAAAAGTCAAGGAAAATGAAAGATTTATTATAAGATCAATACACAACTTACAAATTGTAATAAGCAAGGAGGTGGGAGTATGTATAAAACGGTTGTTATAGAATATTCACCAAAAGCAGATGATATGGCACAAAAAATAGAAGAAAAAGCAAATGAAATGTTACAAGATGGTTATGAGTTAATTACTATGTCAATTACAGGAACAGCAAAAGCAATTTTAGTATTTAAAAAGGAGAAGGGATAAAGATGGAATATTTTTTGGATAAAGTAGATATAAAAGATAAAGATATACTATATAGATTACTGCAATATTCTTTATTTGAAGAAAGCTTAAATGATGGCAATGAAATGAATTCAGAAGGGATATTCGAATATAAATATTTTGATAGATATTTCACTGATGCAGATAGAGATGCATATTTCATTAGAGATAAAGATGATAATAAATTATTAGGCTTTGTAATGATTAATACCTATATGCAGAAATATAAAAGTGGTCATAGCATTGCAGAATTTATGGTTATTCCAAAATATAGAAGAAATAAAATAGGTAAAAGAGTTGCCTTTGAATGTTTTAATATGTATAAAGGTAATTGGGAAGTATCTCCTTCTTTTGGTAGTAAATCTGCATATAGTTTTTGGAATAAAGTTATAAATGAATATACAAATAATAACAATAAATATGAAGATAGAATATTTATGTTTAATAACCAATAAATTACAATTTTGGATTTATTAAAATTGTAGTAATTTGAAAGGAAAAATAATGTCTCAAATAAGTGTAAATAATTTAACATTTGGATATGAAGGAAGTTTAAATAATATATTTGAAAATGTTTCATTTAATATAGATACTAATTGGAAGTTGGGGCTAATAGGTAGAAATGGAAAAGGAAAAACTACATTCTTAAAACTATTACAAGGAAAATATGAATATAAAGGAACAATATCAAAAAATGTAGATGTAGATTATTTTCCTTTTGAAGTGGCAAATAAAAATAAAATGACAATAGAAATAATAAACGAAATTGCTCCAAATGCCCAAGATTGGGAAATTATAAAAGAATTAAATTTACTTAAAGGAGATATACAAATCCTTTATAGAAGTTTTAATTCATTAAGTGGCGGAGAACAAATGAAAGTACTTTTTATCAGTTTATTTTTAAAAGGAAATAATTTTTTACTGATAGATGAGCCAACTAATCATTTAGATGCAGATACAAGAGATAATTTAGCGAGCTACTTAGAAAAGAAAAAAGGTTTTATATTAGTATCTCACGATAGAAATTTTTTAGATAAAGTAGTAGATCATATTATTTCTATAAATAATACTAACATTGAAATACAGCAAGGAAATTTTTCATCATGGAAAGAAAATAAAGATAGACAAGATAATTTTGAAGAAAAGCAAAATGAGAGATTACAAAAAGATATAAAGAAACTTGAAATTGCATCAAGAAATACTGCAAAATGGTCTGATGAAGTTGAAAAGTCAAAATATAAAACAAAAAATTCAGAATCAACAATAGATAGAGGGTATATAGGACATAAATCTGCTAAAATGATGAAAAAGTCAAAAGTTATGGATAGGCGAATTGAAAAAGCAATAGATGAAAAAACTAATTTATTAAAAAATGTAGATAGAAATGATAGTTTGAAAATAATTCCAATAGAAAGTAGAAAAAATCCATTGATTTTATTAAATAATCTACAAATAAAATATAATGAAAAAACAATATTTTCTCCAGTTTCATTTGAAGTAAAAAATGGAGATAGAATTGCAATAGTTGGAAAAAACGGAATAGGAAAATCAAGTATATTAAAATTAATTTTAGGACAAGACATACAGTATAATGGAGAAATTAAAATAGCAAATGATTTAAAAATATCTTATGTATCACAAAATACAGACTATTTAAAAGGAAATTTAAAAATATTTGCACAAGATAATAAAATAGATGAGAGTATTTTTAAAGCAATGTTATCTAAAATGGGATTTTCAAATTTTGATTTTAATACAAAAATTGAAGAGATGAGTGAAGGGCAAAAAAAGAAAGTTTTAATTGCAAAAAGTATATCAGAACAAGCTAATATTTATCTATGGGATGAACCATTAAATTATATAGATATATTAACAAGAGAGCAAATAGAAGATTCTATTTTAAAATATAACCCAACACTAATTTTCGTTGAACATGATAAAACTTTTGTAGAAAAAGTAGCAACAAAGATTATAACAATAGAAAATAAATAATGCAGATAAGGGGAAAGAATATTAGAGAAACAATGACAAGCCCACAGCTTACAATTTTAAAATTATTTAAAATTACTTTATACGAAAGTATAGGGTAATTTTTTTAATAATTTGTAAGGAAGAAAAATAATGAATTATTATATGGAGTTGTAAAATTGGAATAATTTACATAGATAAAAAATACTTTAACATATTGAAACGATTATGTAAACATGGTAACATATAAATGTGATACATATCATTAGGAGGTGTACCATGAAAAATATGTTTAAAGCAAAAATGTTATTTGTATTGGAAATAGTAATATTGATGATTTTAGCATATACAACTATTAGTTATGGGGCAACATCAAATACAACTGAAAATCCTGATTATGTTTATTTATCAGACATTTCATATCTAACTGATAAATCATTTGCTCAAAGTGGGTATTCAATCCTTTTAGATGAAAATAAAGAGAGTGATTTTATTACATTAAATGTTAATGGAAAAGTAAATCCATTTCTAAAGGGAATATGTGCTTGGGCTACTTCAGAAATTGTTTATGATTTAAGTAAATACGATTATGATTACTTTACTTCTTACATTGGGATTGATGCAAGTGAGCAAAGTGACTACTTTAATACAGGAGCGAAATTTTATATTTATACATCAAAAGACGGAAGCTATTGGGAAGAAAAATACGAATCAGATATTCTATATGGTTGGAGCGAAGCACCATTTATAAAAATAGATATTAAAGATGCAAACTATTTAAAATTAGTTGCTGATGAAAATAAAGATAATCCTGGAATGTTTTGGTCTAGTTGGTATGATGAAACAGTTTATGCAGATGCAAAACTTATAAAAGAAGATTATGTAGAAGATAAAGTAGAAGCAGATTTTATAAAAACTGTAGCACAATATGATGAAAAAATAAAAACATATTCAGCTAGTCAAGAAATAACAGGAGAATATGAACTATTATTACTACAAAGAGAATTTGTAAAAAATGTAGGATATGATATTTTACAACAATTTGTAAGATACAGTAATGAAAATTATAATGCTATTTTCTGGCTAATGAATGATGTAAATAATCTTAGTCTTTATATAATAGGAGGAACACCAGATGGGAGATATATAGATTCACTAAATATTCTTTCTAAGTTATATAACACATATAAAGAAGATTTAAGCAACAATTTATATCGTAAAATGATAATTACTTTATCTTTAACTCATTCTAGCAATGTTGGATTATGGGCAGGTGGAATGACTAATAATCCAAATGACCCAAATAATTCAAACGCGATTACTCGTTATGAAATTTATAAGAAACTGCACAAAACAGGTAAATTAGATAATGAAATATTTGAATCTTTAACAATAGAAGAAATGCGTTTTGTTATGAATAATATTATTGATGATGAAGAAATTGAATGGTTAAATGACTATGCAAAAGAAAATGGTAGTAGAAATCCATATAGTTATATAAACTATACATTTGATTATGATTATTCTATTAGTAAATATTATGACCCTGATAATTTCGAGCAATGGGATAAAAAATATAATCTATCAAAATACAACATAACCTATCAGGAAGGCTATCCTAAATTATGGATTGTATTTGAAGAAGGTGGAGTGTGTGGAGCACTTTCAAAGACAGGCTCAAACATATGGGGTTCTTATGGAGTACCTTCTACTGTAGTGGGTCAACCAGGACACGCAGCGTATATATACTATTCTTTGGATAGTAACGGAAATGGAGTTTGGAATTTATACAATGATATTTTTGGATGGCAACAGTCTTCTAGGGCAGAGAAGCTTACAATTAGAATGCCAAATGGCTGGGGAAATGGTAGTTATACAGGCAAATATTCTGTACCATATATTTTGCTAGCACAAGGAGCTTTAAATGATTTTGATAATTACGAAAAATCAGAGAAAATATTGCTACTTGAAAATATCTATAAAGACAATGAAGAAGAATTATATAACATATATAGAAAAGCTATTGAAGTTCAGCCACTTAACTTTGATGCTTGGTATGGATTAGTAAATTTATATAAATCTGACAATACAAAAACAGATGAAGAAAAATATATGCTTGCACAAGAAATTGCGACAAACTTAAAATACTATCCACTTCCTATGTATGACTTACTGAAGTTAATAGAGCCATCAATAGAAGGGGCAGAATATACTGTAGCATTAAATGTGCTATTAACAAAAACATTAACAGAAGGAACAAAAGCTACAAGTAATGAAACAATACAACAAACAGCAGTACGTGAAGTTGCAAATTACCTATTAGGAAATGTAGAAACAGAAATTGCAAGTTTCTCATTTGATGGAGAAAATGCAGGAGCTATTGTACTTGGTAGCCAGTTTGAAGGAGTAGGTGTTGCTTGGGAATATAGTTTAGATAATAAAAATACATGGGTTCAAGCACATGAACATATAGTACAATTAACAGACGAAGAACTAGAAAGTATCACAGCCGAAAACGATATTTTAGTACATATTGTAGGGGCAGGTTATGATGATGAGAATATTTATAGAATAGATATTCTTCAAGGTAAAACTCCAACAAATCTATATAATAACGACCTAGAAAATAAAATAATTGGGGCAACAGATAACATGGAATGGAGATATAGTAAAAATGATAGTTGGACATCATTTAAAGATGAAGTACCAGATTTAATAGGTGATAAGACAGTTAGTGTAAGGACAAAAGCAATAGGAGTATATTTACAAAGCGATGAGTTAACTTATAATTTTACAGAAGATGAAAGTTTAGATACACAAAAATATATTACAATAGATAAATTGTCTATTTTTCAAGTATCTAGTGAAGCATTAGGTGCTAATGAAGGAGCACAAAATGCAATTGATGGTAATATTAATACAATTTGGCATAGCAATTGGGATGGAAGCGACTCTGAAAGGTATATTATAATAAAATTGGATGAGCCTAAATATCTTTCAGCATTACAATATGTGCCAAGACAAATTGGATACAATGGTAGAATTAAAGATGGGCAAATACTTGTAAGTATGGATGGAAATAGTTGGGAGAAAATTGCTACTATAACAGATTGGGAAAATACACCTGAAGCAAAAATGGTAGAATTTGATGAGCCTGTAGAATCACTATATGTAAAATTAGTTGCGACAACAAATTATGGAGATGGTAGAGATTTCATTACAGCAGCTATGATTAACTTGTTTGAAGATATAACTAAGAAAGAAGATATTGAAACACCAGAAGATACGCCAGATGAAGAAGAGAAGCCAGAAGAACCAGAAAACAAGCCAGAAGTTCCAGACGAAGAAGAAAAACCAGAAGAAGAACCAGAGAATAAACCAGAAGTTCCAGACGAAGAGGAAAAACCAGAAGAAGAACCAGAAAATAAACCAGAAGTTCCAGACGAAGAGGAAAAACCAGAAGAAGAACCAGAAAACAAGCCAGAAGTTCCAGACGAAGAGGAAAAACCAGAAGAAGAACCAGAAAACAAGCCAGAAGTTCCAGATGAAGAAGAAATGCCAGAAGAAAAGCCAGAAAGTAAACCGGAAATTCCAGATAATACAACAAACTCAGACAAAGAACAAAATTCAGAAGATATAGTAATTGAGAATAATAAGACAAATAAAGAAGAAGTACAAAAAGAAGAACAACAAGAAAATAAGGCGGAATATGTAATGCCAGATGATATAAAAGAAGAGGAAAGTCTAGATGAGACTTTAGAAGAAACATTAGAGGAGAACTTGGCTGAAGATGTAGAAACAGCAGATGAATCAGACAAAGAACTGATGCAAGAACATATTCAATTACCACATGAAAATGAACCTAATATTGTTGAAGAAGCAAAAACAAATAAAAATATTTTAGTTAAAATATTTGGAATATGCATTTTTGTGGTAATATTTTATATAACAATTAAAAAAATAAATTCATCAAATAGACACAGAACTTAAAACTCTGTGTCTATTTCTGTTCTAAGTCTTAGTTAGTTATGGGAATAGAATTTTTAAAATTAAATCCAGAATATAAAATTATAATAAATATTTAAGCATAAAAATTATACATATATTAAAAATATGTATAATTTTTCTGATTTTCTATACATATTGATTGAAAATATATAAAAAATGTGATATTTTATAGAAAGTTTATTCTATGAAGTTTATACAAAAATATCTTATGTAGAAAAGGCTTGTAATGTTACTAGACTTACTGTATCTTCATATTTAAATCAATTAGAAGAAATAGGGCTTTTGGAATCTGAAAAAGTTGGAAGAGAAAGATTATATAAGAATACTAGATTAATAAAACTTTTATCAGAAAATTAAACTTTGTGTGAAATAGTAATTTGTAGAAAGGATACTAAATATGTTATTAAAACAGTTAAAATATTTTGTAACAGTAGTAGATTGTAATAATTTTACAGAAGCGGCAGAACAATGTTATATATCACAATCAGCAATATCGCAACAAATACAAAGTTTGGAATCAGAATTAGGTTATAAACTTTTAATAAGAGAAAAAAGGAGCTTTTCATTAACACCAGCAGGAAGGTTTTTATATTTTCAAAGTAAGGAAATATTAGACGATATAGAAAAGATGAAAGAAAAAGCAAAATATATAGCAAATACGGATAATTATTCGTTAAAGATAGGATATTTAAAAAGTTATAATGGAGAAGAATTACAAAATGCTATTATAGAATTTAATAAACAATTTCCAGAAGTAAATATAGAAATTATTTCTGGGACACATGAAGAACTAAGTAATAAAGTTTTTAATGGAAAATTAGATATGAAATTTACAGACCAAAGAAAAGCTTTTTCAGATGAATTTGTGAATTTCCCAATATGTACTCAATATTTTTATGTAAAAGTTCCAATACACAGTAGTTTTGCTAAAAATGATAAAATCACATTATCAGAAATTAAGAATATGCCATATATTTTGATTTCTTCAAAAGAACAAAAAGATATAGAAAGTAAATATTATCATGACATTTTAGGTTTTAATAATAATTTTATATTTGCAGAAAATATGGAAGAAGCGAACTTATTAGTTGCAAGTAATAAAGGTGTTTTACCAATAGAAAGTAATAAAAAGAAGATACGAAATGAAAATTTAATGGTATATATTCCTTTATATAGAAAAGAAAAACAAATAAGTAGAAAGTATTATGCTTTTTGGAAGAAAGATAATGATAATAAAATTATAGAAACTTTTGCTAACATATTAAAAGAACAATTTTAAGTTTGATAAGTTTTACTTATTAAAAACCACCTTAAATTCAAATTGATTATATAAATACAAGTAAAGTATAATATATATAAATAATTTGAAAGGTGGTTTTTATTATGGAAAATAAAGAAGTAGTCCTTTGGACAGGTGCAGGACAAATAGGAATGGCAATAGCAAGAAGAATTGGCTATGGAAAAAAGATTGTTGTAGGAGACAAAAACATAAGTAATGCTAATAAAATAGCAAAAATAATGAATGAAGCAGGTTTTGATGTAGTAGCAATAGAATGTGATATATCTTCAAGAGAATCTATTTTAAATTTAATAAAAGAAGGTGAAAAATACGGAGAAATTTCTATGCTTATAAATAGTGCAGGAGTATCTCCATCACAAGCACCAATAGAGAAAATATTAAAAGTAGATTTATATGGTACAGCAGTATTGTTAGAAGAAGTAGGAAAAGTAATTAAACAAGGAGGTGCAGGTATCACAATATCAAGTCAATCAGGACATAGAATGGAACAATTAGGAGCAAAAATTGATGAACAACTAGCTACAACTCCAACAGAAGAATTACTAGATTTAGATGTATTACAGCCAGAAAACATAAAAGATACTCTTCACGCATATCAATTAGCAAAAAGATGTAATGAAAAAAGAGTAATGTATGAATCTACAATATGGGGTAAAAAGAAAGCAAGAATAAACTCAATTTCT
This sequence comes from uncultured Clostridia bacterium, assembly GCA_944387485.1. GTDB lineage: Bacteria > Bacillota > Clostridia > TANB77 > CAG-508 > CAG-269. The sequence goes on along the minus strand of CALXFC010000059.1, from coordinate 1,881 downwards.
CCAGGAATTATAGTTACACCACTTGCAATAGATGAATTTAATGGAGAACGTGGAGATTTTTATAAAAATATGTTTAAAAAATGCCCAGCAGGTAGACCTGGAACAGCAGATGAAGTGGCAAATTTAGCAGAGATTTTAATGACAGATAAAGGAGAATTTATTACAGGTTCAGATTTCTTAATTGATGGTGGAGCAACAGCAAGTTACTTTTATGGAGAATTAAAACCTGAAAATAATTAATTAAATGGAGATGATTTAAATATGTTATCAAATAATAATAAAAGTATAATAATTTATTTTTCAAGAGCAGATGAAAATTATGCTGTTGGAAATATAGATAAAGGTAATACAGAAGTTATTGCAGAATATATACAAGAATTGACAGGAGCAGATTTATTTAAAGTAGAGCCAAAGAAACCATATTCAAAAAATTATAAAGAATGTTGCGATGAAGCATTAGAAGAAAAAAATAAAAATGCAAGACCAGAATTAAAGAAATATTTAAGTGATATATCAGATTATAGTACAATATATATAGGTTCTCCTATATATTGGGGAACTATGCCTATGAGTATGTTTACTGAGTTAGAAAAACTAGATTTTACAGGAAAGACAATAAGAGTATTTACAACACATGAAGGCTCAGGTTTAGGAAATGTTGTTAATGATGTAAAAAGAATATGCAAAGGAGCAACTGTTTTAGATAGTATATCAATTCAAGGGAGCATGGTAAACAAATCTAAAGAAAAGATAAAAAATTGGATAAATGAATTGAATATAAGTAAATAGTGTAATTCAAATTATAATTTCTAAACAAAGTAATAAAATTTAACTAAAACTATAGACAAACTTATAAAAATATTGTAGAATAGCTATCATAGGAAATGATAATTAGCAGATGTGGTTTTGCCACCAATTTTACGATTCTTCGTAGGAAGGGTGGTGATGTTTATGGTTAAAGTGATACTATTTTATATAATAACATTAATAATATCTTTAACTTTAAATGTTGCCCTAGCAGCAGTTCTGTATAAGAACTGGGTTGATAAGCAACTACATAAATAATAAAAAAATAAACCATTCTGCTATGCCGAGCTAATGGTTTATTTAAACTGTATCTTGGTAAAACCACGTTTGTGGATTTATCATTTCCTATATTTATTATAATCTAATTTTAGTAAAAAAGTCAAGGAAAATGAAATATTTATTATAAAATTATATGCACAAAATAGTAATTTGTATGGGTGATTATATATGTTGATAGAAAGTAAAAGACTAATATTAAGAAGCTGGGAAGATGGAGATGTCAATGATTTAGTTGAAGGGTTAAATAATATAAATGTTGCTAAATGGATGGCAGGAGTTCCATATCCATATACAGAAGATGATGCTAAAAGTTTTATTAAAAAATCTAAAAATCAAGATGAAGAAACTAAGATATCATTAGCCATAGTATTAAAAGAAAATGATAAAGTAATAGGGGGTACGGAAATTACAAACATTAATAGAAAAGACGGAACTGCTGGAGGAGGAATATGGTTAAACGAAGATTTTCAAAAGAATGGATATGGTACAGAAGCTTTTAGTACAAAAATAAAATATTGTTTTGATATACTTAAATTAAGAAGAATTGAAAATGGATATTTCCCAAATAATGAAAAATCAAGAAAAATGCAAGAAAAATTAGGATATAAATATGAAGGATTAAGAAGAAGAAAATTCTTATGTTTAGCAACAAATGAATATGTTGATGAATGTATAACTGGATTATTAAAAGAAGAATTTATTGAATATAGAAGTTAAGCAAATTACAGGTATACTGTTAGATGTAAATAAAAGAGTTTACATCTAATTTTTTTGGTTGTAAAATTATTTACATTA
>CALXFC010000058.1 GCA_944387485.1 uncultured Clostridia bacterium | reverse complement strand
TTCGCTTGTTTGCCATACAAAAAAATAATATAATAAATTTATAAAAAAGGACTTGACAAAAATTAGATAGTCAATTTTGATAAGAGTAGTTATATTGATAATTACTCTTATTTATGATAGTATGGAGCAAATATAAATAGTAGGTTGTCGGGAGAAGTAAAAATATATTTATAAATTTAATAAAAATTGTAGACAAGAATAAAATAAGATTGTAAAATAATTGCCATAGGAAATGAGAATAAGCAGATGTGGTTTGCCTCCAACAAGGAGGTGAGGCATATGGTAGAAATACAATCATTAATTGCAACAATATACATATTATATTATTCATTAATAGGAGTAACTATCATTATGTTTGCCTTAATTATTACTTTAGTAGTAATTATTAGCAAACTAAAATAACCAATAAAAAAAACACATCTGTAATTTGGCCGTTGTAGATGTGTTTTTCATATCACGATAGGCAAACCACTTTGTGGTTTCTCCATTTCCTATATTTATTATAATCTATTTATAAGTAAAAAGTCAATAATATAATAAAATTTTGTATACAGTTATTTTTATGCAGTTTATTGTTATAGTAATTTCCTTTTTTGATTTACAAGCATCTTTACAACTTATATGCATAGAAAAAAAGACCAAGTAGATGTTCTTTATTTTTTAGCTTCTCTAATAATGTTTAAGAAATTCAAAGCATCCTTAGATGGACTTTTTGAGTATAAAATACCATAAGGCATTTTCTCATTTGTCTCAAGAGGAATTGTTTTAAAAGCAGGGTGAATATCTTTCCAACAATCTAAAGTAACAAGCAAGCTTCCATTTTCTTCACATTTATTGTAAACATCTATATCGTAAAAAAGAGGAGCTTCCAATATTTTAGTATTAGTACAAGTAGTTCTAATTTTGTTTAGTATGTTTTGGTTTTGCTCACTATCACCTCTTGTAATTGCAGTAACAGTTTCATTAGATAAATCAGATATTGAAATTTTCTCTTTTACAGCAAGTGGGTGATGTATAGGAACAGCTATACAAAATTTATAATATCCAAGTTTTAAAAAATCAAAATTTTCAAGCCAACTTTTAGAGTCACAAGCAGAAACAAGAAAATCTAGATTAGTACCATTACTATTTAATGTGCTTAAAGTAGTAGAATGATTTTCCTCAAAAGGAACAATTTTTATTTTAAATTCAGGATGTTTATCACTTATTTTATACCAAATATCAAGAAGTGGTTTACAAGGGCATATTAAAGAAGTACCAATTGTCACAAAATGTGTATTTTTATTTTGTAACTTTTTAGCTTTTTTAATAGCTTTATTACTATAATCAATTATAAATTTAGCATCATTATATATTTGCTTTCCAACTTCTGTAAGAGTAATTCCATGATTTGTTCTATTTAATAAAGAAAGACCAAGCTCACTTTCCATTAAATTCATTTGTTTCATAACAGCAGTAGGAGATATAAAAAGTTTTTCTCCTGCTTTTGAAAAACTACCAGTATCAGCAACTTCAATAAATACTTCAAGATATTTATTATACATAATAACCTCCGTGTTTTTTTATTTAATAATGATTTGCATAAACTTTTAGTTAAAACCATTATAACTTTTTTGAACTTCCTTGTCAATAAACATACTGCTATAATTGGAATTAGAATAAACCAGAGGAAAAGGAGGTTAAAAATGAAGAGTATAGTAATTTATTATTCAAGAGCAGGTTATAACTATGTAAATGGAGAAATTAAAAACTTAAAAATAGGAAATACAGAAATAATAGCAAGAAAAATTGCAGAACTAACAAATAGTGAATTATTTAAAATAGAACAAACACATCCATATTCAAATGACTATTCTGAATGTATTGACGAAGCTAAAAGAGACCAAAGGCTAGAAGTAAGGCCAGAAATAAAAGAATTTCCAAATAATCTAAAAGACTATGACATTATTTTTCTAGGATTTCCTAATTATTGGGGAACAATGCCAATGGCAGTATTTACACTACTTGAAAATATAAATACTGATGGGAAAATTATAAAACCATTTTGCTCAAATGAAGGAAGTGGATTTGGAAGAAGTATAGAAGATATTAAAAGAATATGCCCAAAAGCAAAGATTAAAGAAGGAATAGCTATACACGGAGCTATTATAGATGAAGAAAAATTAGAAAAATGGGTAAAAGGAAGTGAATAAAAGTAGTGAAGAAAAAATTTAATATCTTAATAATACTTATTATATTAATTATTGTTATAGGAATAATCACAATTTATTTTATTTACGAAAATAATAGCGAAACTGAAAATACTAATAATGTATCAAGTATAGAAACAAACACAGAAATAAACTCGGTTAATGTAAATGATTATTATTCAGAAGATGACTTAGTAGTAGAAGAAAATGGAGAGTTAATTAATATAAACTTATGGCATGATGGAAATATTCCAACAGAAACGAATTATACAAAAAATAATGGGAATTATTTTGATGATCCAGACTTTATGCCTTATATGACAGAATATCCTGTGCCAGAAGGAATAGATACAAAAGGAGCAGTTCTTATAAATCCAGGAGGAGCATTCCAGTATAGAGCAGAAAGACCAGAAGGAAGCGAGGTAGCAGAAGCCTTAAGTAATTTAGGATATAAATGTTTTGTAGTCCACTATAGAGTAAGACCATATACTATGCAAGAAGGGGCTTTAGATTTAGCAAGAGCAGTAAGATATGTAAGAGCAAATAGCGAAGAATATGGAATAGATGAAGATAATATTGCTATCATAGGGTTTTCAGCAGGAGGAATACTATGTGGAGAAGAAATTTTAAATTTTGATGGATTGACAAATGGAACAAAGTTAGATTCATCTTATGTACCAGATGAATTAGATAATGTATCAGCAGATGTAAAGGCAGTAGGATTTTTATATTCATTCTATGGTAGACTTTCAGTTGCATCAACTGATGTGGAATTATTTAGAAATTCTAATTTGCCACCTGCGTTTTTTGCTTATGGTACAGAAGATCCATTTTACAATCAAATGAATGCTTGTGTGGATGCTTTAGAGGAAGCAGGAACAGAAGTCCAAACACATGTGTTTGAAGGAGCACCACATGGGTTTGGTGCAGGAAGAAGTAATAGTCAATGGACAGGATATTTTGATACATGGCTTAGCAATATTTTTAATAGTTAGGAGTAAAAATTGAAAAAGTTTATTTATATAGGAATTTTATTTGTGATTTTAATAATAGTGATAGGAGTAAGTTTTATGTTTTTTAGAAATAAAAAAATAGAGCAAAGTTTAGCAAATAATATGGATAATGGTAATCTTACAAATACACAAAATAATTTAATAAGTTTAGACTATGTAAACGGAAATACAACAGTTAGAGAAGTTATAAATGACAGAGATTTTGAAGGATTTGGAAATTTAATATTTCCAGTGGATTTAAATATTAATCCTAATACAACCTTAGAGGATGTAGGAGATTCTTATATTTGGTATAACAATGTTAGTGCAGATAAAACTGTAGAAATCATAAATTATTTAAAATCTCAAGTAGAAAGTGGAAATCAAGTATTTTATGATATTTACACAGATGAGGAAAAGAAAGAAAATCCAGATAAAGAAAATACAGGTTTATTTTTCTTTAGAGGAAATCCAGGAGAAAAATTTGCAATAGTAAGTGCTGGTGGTGGAATGATGTATGTTGGAGCAATGGCAGATAGTTTTCCACAATGCTTAGAACTAGCAAAAAACGGTTATAATGCTTTTGCAATTATTTATAGACCAGGATATGAAACAGCACCACAAGATTTAGCAAGAGCAGTAGCATTTATCCATGATAATGCAGAAGAATTAGGAGTGGATGTTAAAGATTATTCACTATGGGGAGGTTCAGCAGGAGCTCGTATGGCAGCATGGGTAGGTAATGGAACAGAAAAATATGGAGAAAAAGCATATCCTAGACCAGCAGCTGTTATTATGCAATATACAGGTATGTCAGAAGTTACTGGAGAAGAACCACCAACATATTGTTGTGTTGGAACAAGTGATGGAATAGCATCTTTCAGAACAATGCAAAACAGAATAGATAGAATAAAAGCAAATGGAACAAATGCAGAGATTGAAATATTTGATGGATTACCTCATGGATTTGGATTAGGAGAAGGAACAGTAGCAGAAGGTTGGATAAATAATGCTATAGCATTTTGGAAAGAAAATATGCTGTTTTCTGGGACGGGGTCAAAAAACAGCAGTTAATTAGTCAAAAAATCATAAAAAATATTGACTTATAGTTAACACCAACTGTTACAATTATGGCACGAGAAAGTAGCAAATATTTACAAGATGGGAGGTATGCTATTGAAAAGAAGCAAAAATAGAAGCAATAAAAATGAAGCAAAAGAAAAGATTAAAAACAAAAAAGTAAATAAAAAAAATAGCATTTCCAATGACAAAGATTTAGAAAAAGAAGAAATATCATTAATAACAGTTGATAATAAAAAGAAAAAAAGACATCTAATATTAAGGACATTTCTAATATTAATTATTTTATTAATAATTTTAGGAATAATAGGAATATGGCTATTTGCAGGATATCTGCTTGGATGGTTTGGATATGAGCTTGAAATAAGTAAAGAAGACTTGCAAATAAATGTATCTAATTCAGTAGTTGTAGACCAATCAGGAAATGTACTTGCAAATCTTAGTGGAGATGAAAAAAGAAAAATTATATCACTTGATGAAATGTCCGATTATTTACCAAAAGCATACATAGCAATAGAAGATGAAAGATTTTACCAACATAACGGAGTTGATTTTAAGAGAACAGCAGGTGCAATAGTAAATACTTTAATTCATGGAGAGAGCGATTATGGAGGGAGTACAATTACTCAGCAGTTGGTAAAAAATATAACAAATGATAATGAAAATACAGGGATAGAAGGAATAAAAAGAAAAATAAGAGAATGGCAAAGAGCATATCAAGTAGAAAGGTTAATTTCTAAAGAAGAAATACTAGAGCTGTACTTAAATATTTTATTTGTTGGAGGAAATAACTTACATGGTGTAGAACTTGGAGCAGAATATTATTTTAATAAATCTGCTAAAGATTTATCATTAGCAGAATGTGCATTTTTAGCTGGGATAAATCATTCGCCTAATATATATAATCCATATTCAGAACAAGATAATAGTGAATTAATCAGAAATAGAACAATTACAGTATTAGATAAAATGAAAGAATTAGGTTATATAAATACTGATGAATATAATGAAGCTTTAGAAGAAGTAAATAATGGTTTTGTATTTGAAAATGGAAGTGAAAATACAGGAAGCATATTTTCATACCATACAGATGCAGTAATTTCTCAAGTTATAGAACAGGTAATGGAAGAAAGGCAAATGACTGAAGCGATGGCAAGAAATTATGTATATAGTAGTGGACTTACAATTTATTCAACAGTAGATACAAATATTCAAGAAAGATTGGAAGAAGAATATCAAAATACTAAATATATTAGAAGTGGAAGGAAAAGAAATAGTGATGGAACATTATTAAATGAACATACAGAGTCTGGTATGGCAATAGTTGATTACAAAACAGGAAATGTAGTAGCGGTGGTAGGAGGATTTGGAGAAAAAACAGCATCAGGCTGGAATAGAGCAACACAGATGGAAAAACAAACAGGTTCTTCAATAAAACCATTAGCAGTTGTAGCACCTGGACTTCAAGAAAAAATAATTACAGCATCAACGGTCTATAATGATACAGCAACAAGATTTGGAAGAAATTATGAACCAGAAAATTATAATGGTTTTAAAGGATTAATTAATATTAGAAGTTTTATAAGAACTTCACAAAATATACCAGCAGTTAAGATTATGACAGAGCTAACACCTGATAAATCTATCGAATATCTACAAAATATGGGAATATCATCATTAGACCCAAACACAGACAATGTTTTAAGTTTAGCATTAGGAGGTATGACAAGTGGAGTAAGCCCACTTGAGATGGCATCAGCTTATGGAACAATAGCAAATGATGGAGTATATATAGAGCCAACTTTTTATGCAAAAGTAACAGATTCTAAAGGGAATACAATACTTACTCCAAACCAAGAAACAAGAAGAGTAATTTCAGAGCAAAATGCATATATTACTAAAACAATTCTGCAAGAACCAGTAAATTCTGGGGGAACAGCAACATTTTGTAGAATAAATGGAATAGATGTGGCAGCAAAAACAGGAACAACAGATAATGTTTATGATAGATGGCTTTGTGGATTTACACCATATTATTCAGGAGCAACTTGGTATGGCTACGATAATAGTGAGCAAGTAGTGTATAGTGGAAATCCAGCAGGACAAATATGGGATGCAGTTATGACATCTATACATGAAGGATTACCAGAAGCTAGATTTGTTAGACCAGAAGGAATTGTAGAAAGGGAGGTGTGTAGAAGAACAGGGGGCTTAGCGACATCAAGATGTAGAGACACATATGTAGAAATTTTTACAGAAGATAATTTACCAGAAGAATGTAAAGGTGAAAATATAATTCCAAAAGAAAATTTGGGATTATGGACAACACTGGGATGGCAAAGCAACAGCAGATATTTGAGATAATTAAAAATTTGAATAGTGCTGTTTTTTGACCCCGTCCCAAAAAACAGTAAATTAAAGAAAGGGTGAAGATTTATGGAATTTGTAAAATTAAGTGATGGTAATAAATTACCAATAGTAGGTTTTGGAACTTATCAATTAACAGACAAGGAGGTTTGTAAAAAAGCAGTATTAGATGCTTTGAAAGTAGGCTATCGTTTAATTGATACAGCAGAATCTTATGCAAATGAAGAATTTGTAGGAGAAGCAATAAGAGAAAGTGGAATACCAAGAGAAGAAATATTTGTTACTACAAAAGTATTTATTTATAATGCAGGTTATGAAAAATGTAAGAAAGCAATAGATGATTCATTAAAAAGATTAGGACTAGATTATATTGATTTATATCTTATCCACCAACCTTTTGGAGATTATTATGGTTCTTATAGAGCTATGTTAGAAGCTAAAAAAGAAGGCAAGATAAAATCAATTGGTGTTTCTAATTTTAGACCTGATAGATTAGTAGATTTATGTATGAACCAAGAGGATAAACCAGTAATAAATCAAATTGAAATAAATCCATTTGACCAAAATTATAAAGAAGAAAGTATAATGAGAGAATATGGTGTTGCTCCAGAGGCTTGGGCACCATTTGCAGAAGGAAAAAATGATATTTTCCATAATGAAGTATTATCAGAAATTGGAAAGAAATATGGTAAGAGTGTTGCTGGGGTAATTTTAAGATGGTTAGTTCAAAGAGGAATTATCGTACTTACAAAGTCAACTAATATAGAGAGAATAAAGGAAAACTTTAATATATTTGATTTTGAATTATCAAAAGAAGATATGGAAAAAATTAAAGAATTAGATACAGGTTCATCACAATTCTTTAATCATTATGACCCAGATACAGTTAAAATGTTAAACAATCTTCATAGAAATTAGTGATATAAACTTTTGGTTTAAACATTGTAAACTTATTTGAACTTCCTTGAAGAGTTTTGTGATGTTATAATTTGAAAAGAATAAAGAAAAAGGAGAGATTAGTTATGGAAAAGGTAAAATTAAATAATGGCATAGAAATGCCACAAATAGGATTAGGAACTTTTATGATGAAACCTAATGAAGCAGAGGATGCTGTATATAATGCTTTAAAATCTGGTTATAGACTTATAGATACAGCAAATGCTTATCAAAATGAAAGAGCAGTAGGAAGAGGAATAAAAAAATCTGGAGTTCCAAGAGAAGAAATTTTCTTAGAGTCAAAATTATGGCCAACTGTTTATACAAAAGAAACAGCAGTTGATGAAATGCTTGAAAGATTAGGAACAGACTATGTTGATTTATTACTTATTCATCAACCAGCAGGAGATTATATAGCAGGATATAAAGCTATGGAAAAAGCATATAAAGAAGGAAAAGTAAAAGCAATTGGTTTATCTAATTTTGAGGGAGAACCTTTAGAAGAAATACTTAAAATTTGTGAAATTAAACCAACTGTTATACAAGTTGAAGCTCATCCATATTATCCACAAAATGAATTAAGACAAAGAACTAAGAAAGATGATATTCATATTCAAGCTTGGTATCCATTAGGACATGGAGATAGAAGTTTAATTGAAGAACCTATATTTACTAAACTTGCAAATAAATATGGAAAATCAAATGCACAAATTATTTTAAGATGGCATATACAAGAAGGAAATATCATCATTCCAGGAAGCAAAAATCCAGAACATATTAAAGAAAATGCTGATATATTTGATTTTGAATTAACAGATGAAGATATGAATGAAATTGCTAAAATCAATAAAAACAAAAGATATTATATTCCAAATCCAGAATTAACAGCAAGCTATGCAAAAATGGAACTAAACCCAGAATTAGATGTGTAGGAGGTATGTAAAATGGGAAAGTTAGAAAATAAAGTTGCAATTGTTACAGGAGGTAGTTCAGGAATAGGAAAAGGAATTGCCTTAAGGTTTGCTAAAGAAGGTGCCAATGTTATTATTATTGGTAGACACGAAGATACATTAAAAGAAGTAGCTAAAGAAAATGATAAAATTATGTATGTGGTAGGAGATATGACAGATAGTAATATAGTTTCAAAACTTGTAGATACTGCAAAAGATAAATTTGGAAGGATCGATATTTTAGTAAATAATGCTGGTTGGTGTCCTGTAAAAGCAATTGCTGAAATGACTGTGGAAGATTATGATAAAGCATTTAATCTAGATGTTCGTTCTGTTGTAGATTTAACAACAAAAGCTTTACCATATATTATTAAAAACAAAGGAAGTATTATTAATTTATCAAGTGTAGGTGCAACACATCCTAGTGTTAATCTTTCAATGTATGTAGGAGCAAAAGCAGCCATAGAAAACTTTACAAGAGTATGGGCATTAGAACTTGCAGATAAAGGAGTTCGTGTTAATGCAATTGCACCAGGAACCATCGAATCAAATATATGGAATGTCCCAGGTCTTACAAAAGAAGAATCAGAAAAACATAGAGAGGGTATTGCAAATGGTATACCATTTAAACGTTTTGGTACACCAGAAGAAATTGCAAATGTTGCTATGTTCTTAGTAAGTGATGAAGCAAGTTATGTTAGTGGTTCAATATATGCCGTTGATGGTGGTTTAGGAGCATTTTAAAAGGAAGGAAAAGTTATGAGCAAGAAAAAATTATTAATAGTAATTTTTACAATAATTATAATAGTTGCTTTAGGTATTGGAATATATATGTATATACAAAAACAAAACGAGGATATTAACGAAAATGTAGAAGTTTCTAATAGTAGTTTAGAAGAAGAAAATAGTAATAATAGTAATGAAATTGTTTTAAATAATCAAAATGACAGAGAAGATATAGAAATAGGAACAACTGAGGAAAGAGGCTTTATTATAGATAATGTTTATCATTCTGAGGAGCAAGGAGATATTCATTATGCTTCATATTTTCCAAGTGATTTTGATGAAAACAAAAGTTGTGCAATATATTTTGCATTGCCAGGTTGGGAAGGGCTTTATTTCCAAGGAGTAGGAACAAATATGGGAGAGCCATTTCCTTATGAGGCACAAAAATATGTAAGTGATATGATAATTATTTCATCACAATTAGATGATTGGGGTGAAGAATCAGCAAATGATACAATTGCCTTAGTAGAATATTTCCTAGATAACTATAACATAGATAAATCAAGAGTATATATAAGTGGAGCATCAGGTGGAGGAGAAACATTATCACTTGTTTTAGGAAAAAGACCAGAATTATTTACATCAGCATTATTTGTAAGTAGCCAGTGGGACGGAGATTTAGAAGTATTAGCAAATGCAAAAACACCACTTTATATGGTGATAGGAGAAAATGATAGTTATTATGGTTCACAAAAAGCAAAAAATGCTTATGAAGAATTACATGGGCTTTATGAAGAACAGGGCTTAAGTGAAGATGAAATAAACAATATATTAGTTTTAGATGTAAAAGAACATGAGTATTTTACTTCTCAAGGTATGCAAGATGAACATTCAGGACTAGGATTATTTGCTTATGATGAAAATGTAATGAACTGGGTATTTAGTAAATCAAAATAGGAAGGAAGTGTAGTTATGAGTGATACAATAGTTATTTATTATAGTTTTACAGGAAATAGTAAAAAAGTAGCAGAATATGTAAAGCAAAAATTAAATGCAGATATTTTAGAATTAGAACCTAAAATCCCATTTTCTACTGATTATGATGAAGTTGTAAGAGAATGGCAAAATAATGATATAAAAAAAGATGTAGAAATAAAACCAATTAATATAGACTTATCTAAATATAAAAAAGTAGTATTAATTACAAGTACATGGTGGTATGGAATAACACCTGTTATGAAAAGATTTCTAAAAGAATATGATTTGTCTGGAAAAGATATTATTGTAGCAGGAGCAAATGCTGGATGGATAGGTCATTGCTTTAAAGATTACAAAGAATTACTAAAAAACTCAAACATAAAAGGT